>JBBQEA010000013.1:0-37996 GCA_038320245.1 Chitinophagales bacterium
TCAGCATTGCAACTGTAATTAGGGGCTAAATTACCTCCATTAAAAGTGGATCCTTTAGCATCGTAACTAAGACTACTATTTGTGGCAGAAACTGCTGCAAATGTGTAAGTGTCATCTTTCTGGCAACCATCAAGTGGGCCGCCCCCATAATACGCACCAGGGTTACTTTCAACGCCTACTATAATTGCTTTAGCTGCATCATTCGGATCAAATTTCCATGGGTGCGCTACCAGTTTTTGGTAAACAGGATTGTTAAGGAGAGAAGAAGGATCATCTGCAGCAACATTTATTACCTGGGATGCAACAGTGTAGCCACCTCTGCCATAGGCATATAATTTTGCTGTATAATCTCCTTTCTTTAGAAAATAAACAGTGTCTTGAGGACCACCTCCTTTTGCCGGACTACCATCACCAGACTCCCATTGGTAGCTAAATGCACCGGTAGATGTGCTGCTTAGCGCATACGTATTTACTTTGCCTGCAACAGGTGTTACTGTAAATGAGGCAGTAGCAGGTGTTCCCAACTCACCTTTCTCTTTTTTGCAACTTTGGGTAGATAGCAGCATGCAACTGCCTGCTAAAATTTTAAGAGAAAGTAATTTGAAATTGATTTTCATAATACAATTGTTTTGGTTATTAAGTGTGTGTTTTAAAATAGTACAATAAAGTAAAATGAAGTGATAGTGTAGTAAAGAAGCTTTACTCTACAATATTATTTCATCAATTATTTAATGTTGATTTGCCTGAATATATCCATCATGACTATTTTAAACTGACACTTAAAATAAATTGAGGAATATACAAACAGAGTAAAGTTTAGTAATTCAGTTTTTGACAATTAGTAACAAGTACTGCAATCGGTTGTTTTTAATAAAGAAAAAAAATTAAGAGGCTGTCAATTTAAGACAACCTCTTAATTTGGTTTTTACATAGTTTTAATTCATTATAATTTTTATTGGTGCATAATTACCAACTCTTAACAAGTAAACACCTGCTGTAGGTATGGCATTCAATTTCACCTGTAGTGCATCTCCACGTTGTACGTTAATTCCACTATAGATTACTTTTCCATCAACACTTATCAATTGTACATTCAATCTGCTATCGGCAACATCAGCAACTTTTATATTGATGATATTTCCTTTTACAGGATTTGGATATACACTGATGCCTGCATTTAATTTTTTGATATTTACGATTCTTACAGCGTACACTGTTTTTTTACCATCCTTATCAACCTGTGTAAGACGGTAGTAGTTTAACCCATTAACAGGAACTCTGTCAATCGCACTGTAATTGCTGGTAACCGATGCATTTGTATTTGCAGCCACAGTAGCAATAGTGTTAAATGAGCGGCCATCAATGCTTCTTTCAACCAGGAAATGATCGTTGTTGAATTCGGCAGCAGTTGACCAGTTGATTGCTACACTTCCGTTTGCCTGTTTTGCAGCAGTAAAGCTTAGCAAAGTGACAGGAAGTACTGGCGTACAAACTGTGCCAACTGTATAGCTATGTGGAGTTGCAGAAGAATTTCTTTCTCCACCTTCTATAGGTGTATTATAGGTGAAATAGATAGTGAGTGGCGTTCCGTTTGCAAAAGCCTGTGTGTACCTGAAGTCTGTGCCTACAGCCGTCATAGTATTGCCGGCGCCGTTAATATAAATAATGGAATTATTACAACCTGCAATTGGTGCCAATGGATGGAAGGTGAAGATTACATTTCCACCAATGGTTTCTGCTCTGTAACTATAATCTCCATTGGCTACAGTGCCGCAGAAGCCTACTGAGTTATCGATATTTACTGTTACCCTAATCAATTTAGAATAAGTACTAAGATTGGAATTATCAGTAACTCTTGCAGCAATTGTGTAGTTGCCTGCAGGCACGTTATTCCAGTCGAATGTAAACGGACTTGTATTATCTGTGCCTATTAAGTTTCTGCCTGCAAAGAAATCAACTTTGCTAACTGTACCGTCATTATCTGCAGCAGTTGTAGTAAAGCTGATAGATGCTGGCTCGGTGTAGCTTGCGTTATCTGCAGGAGTTACTATGCTCACTGTAGGAATACCTGTAAGGCCTGTACAGTTGCTGCCAACAGTGTAGCTATGTGGATTGAGGCTGGAATTTCTTTCACCACCTGCAGGTACCTGATAAGTGTAATAAAATTGGATAGCTGTACCATTTGCAATGGCTTTGCTAAAGGTAAAATCTGGTCCGATAGAAGTAACATTATAACCTGCAAAACCACCTGATCCTTCTTTAATGTTGATGATGGCATACAAGCTACCTTCAATTGGAGTTAATGGATGCATGGTAAAGGTTACAATGCCAGCGCCATCAGTCTCGGCCCTGTATTTGTAATCTCCGCTAAATGCTTGTCCGCAGTAGCCATCGCCGCTTGGACCATCAACATTGATATTAATAGTAGCCGAAGTGGTAGTCTGTAAATCATTGTCTGTAGCTTTAGCGGTTAAAGCATGAGCCCCACCGGTTACATTGGTTGCAGTAAAGCTATAAGGCGCTGTAAGAGCTTCTCCTACTTTTATTGCATCTATAAAGAATTCTACTTTAGATATTGTTCCGCTGTTATTTGCAGTTGCAGTAGCTGTTATTGCAACAGTTGCAGGTGCAGTAAAACTTGCATTATTAGCAGGAGAAGTAATGCTAACAGTTGGAGCTGTGGAACGATAAAAATAAATATTATCCAGGTAAACAGTACTGCCGGAAGGCCTTCCCTCCAGTTTAAACTGGCCAACGTTATTCAATGCAATCGTGTTGTATTGAGACAAGGTAATATCAAAGCTATTCCAACCGGATAAGGTTGGTGTTAAGGTAACTTTTTGTTCACCTACTCCCTCGTTGATTAAGAAAACATCAAATGAAGTACAATTTGGTGTCCATAAATCCAGGTGCAAAGTTGTCATTGCAGCTACGTTAATAGGGCTGGAAAATTGAATTCCCTGATAGTTGATGTTTGCATATTTTTTGGTGATATCACCAGCTACCGTAGTATCAGATACCACCGTTGTTTGACCCCAGTTAGGGAAAAAATCTGTTCCGGTAACATCAGTATAAGCACCACTAAAAACAGATACAACATCTGCCGGAAGTCTTACCGGAGGAGTTGGTGCTGCAATTGTAAGACCTGTTGCTGCGGTTGCTGGTTTGTAGAAATAAATGTTATCAAGGTAAACAGTGCTTGTTCCTGAAGGTGTGCCTTCCAGTTTAAACTGGCCTATATTGTTCAGGGCTATATTTGTGTACTGAGATAAATCAATATCAAAACTGTTCCAGCCAGATAAAGTTGGTGTCAGTGTTACTTTCTGCTCAACTGTTGCAGGGCTGGTGTTGATTAAGGAAACATCAAAAGCTGTACAGTTGGGTGTCCATAAATCTATATGCAGTTTCGTCATTGCCGATGCATTAATTGCACTTGCAAACTGAACGCCCTGATAATTCAGGGTTACATATTTCTTAGTAAGGTTTCCTGCAACTGTTGTGTCACTAACAACTGTGCTTTGTCCCCAATTAGGGAAAAAGTCTGTTCCGGTAACATCAGTATAAGCACCGCTAAATATCGATACTACATCTAAAGCATTTCTTACCGGAGGCGTAGGTGCAGCAACTGTAAGTCCTGTACCGCCACCACCGCCGCTTGCAGTTTTGTAGAAATATACATTATCAATGAAAAATGTGCCTGTCTGTCCTGGATCAACAAGGAAAAGAATTTGAGATATTTTTGATTTGTTGTTAAGTGTAGCAAAGTCTGTAATAGGAATATCATAACTAACCCATACATTTTGCGTAGTTGCTTTTGTAACAGTCGCTTCGGAGTTAGGGGCGTTAAAATCTACCAGTCTTATTTGAAGCGATTTGCCTGCCGCAGGGCATAATATATCTATGTGCATGAAACCATAAACTGTGGCATCTACCGGAGCACCAATAAATTCAACCCCTGCAAAATGGTAGAGTTCATACTTCTTGGTATCATTTCCTGCTATTTGCAATTCAGTATAGGAGTGGTTGCTGCTGCTCCATCCTGTTGACCATGTTTCCACGGCAATATTTGTATAAGCATTGCTGAATAAAGATTTAACATCTGCAGGAAGTCTTGTTGGTGTTGGTGCAGGTGTAGTTGGGTTTGCTTGAGGAGTAACATTTACAGTTAATACACCCGTTGCATTTACCAATCCTAATTTGGCTGTTACGTTGGTGGATCCAACAGCAAAAGCCGAACCTGTACCTAAAGCATCAAATGTTGCAACAGTAGTATTTGAACTTGTCCACGTAAAATAAGCTTTGGCTGTTTGCATATCCTGATCCACAGAATTTACTGGGTATGTAGACCTTGGGCCATTGGCTCCAAATGTTTGACCTACTTCCTTTGTTTGCGTTTCTGTAGTAAAAAGAGCAGTTGGTGTTCCAATAATGCCAGCTCCCACATTCTCAAACTGTATATCATCTAACCATATATTATAAGCACCTTCGCCAGAACCTTCCGCAAAGTGAAACAAGCCGGTTTCAGCAGTTAAAATAGAAGCTACTGGTATAGGTATATAATATTTTGTCCAGGTAGTGCTTAGCGTAATTCCATTACGCTCACAGGCATATACGGTGGTGTTGGAATTGTTGCCAAAGCCAACAGCATCTAATTTAAAAGCCGGGTTGTCATTTTTTGCCCAAAATGTTACTGCATTGTAAGCAGATAAATTTTGACCGGTAGCAGCTACCATTGCCCCGCCTGTATATCCTGATGTTACTGGTATTTTTAGAGAGGCAGTACCAGAATGCTTCGTAGTTGGGTCGATAGATAAAGTGTTTACCGAACCACCGAACGGTGTAAAGGTTACCCCGGGGGCATAGTCATCTGTAAAGATGCTCTGCGCCTTACCATTGATGGCAAATAGTACAATGCAGAGAAACAAGAGGAAATTTTTTTTCATTTTTTTAGTTTTAGAAATGGAGAATAGCAAATTCGGGGGGCAAGAATCATTATCTATAAGTCTAAAACTAACTGGCAATAAATTCAGAAAAACATGTTTTTCATTCACCAGTGCAATCGTTTTCGGAAGTATCAATAACGTTAAGTAAAAGTATTGTTTACCCCTACACACAGGAAATAAATAGCTACTTCAATACTACAGCAACATTCAAAAAGCCCTGATTTTCAGCCATAAGTACTACATCTTTACTACATCATTGTATTTATTCCTATTTTTACGAACAATAAAACTGCTTGATGAGGCGCACTTTTTTATTTTTCTTACTTTTTCCAATAATTGGTTACTGCCAAAACACAATTGGGCTTCCGGACGTAATAAATTATTACAAACAAACTTATAATGCCGGCTTGCAAAGCTGGGATATTAAGCAAGACAAGAATGGGATTATTTATCTCGCCAACAATGAGGGCTTACTTAGTTTTGATGGCAGGTATTGGAAATTATATCCTTTGCCTAATAAAACCATTGTAAGATCTATTGCAATTGGAGCAGATAACCGCATTTATGTGGGTGGGCAGGATGAACTAGGTTTTTTTGCCCCAGCCTTAAATGGTAGACTGGAATACAATTCGCTTACCCGGTTAATACCTGAGAGAGAAAAGTCTTTTGGAGATGTATGGGATATTGTAACAATAAAAAATGATATTTTTTTTAGAACTCCCAGTAAAATTTTTAAACTCACCAACGAGGCTGTTTCAGTATACAATGCACCAGTTGAGTGGTTGTATATGGGAGTTTGCAACGGACGCTTATTTTCACAAGACAGCAAGGAAGGCTTACTTACCTATGAGAATAACGTATGGGTACAATTACCAACAGCAAATAAATTACCTGAATATGACCCTGTAACAGCCATCCTGCCGGTACAAAATGAGGGTATTATTATTACAACGCTAAAAAGCGGTCTTTTTATCCTTGCAAACAACGTTTTTTCAAAAATTAATTCGGCCGCTACTGCCATTTTTGAAAAAGAAAGGATTTATGCAGCAACTGCCCTTAACTCAGAATGGATTGCCCTTGCCACCAATAATGGCGGGGTTTATATAACTGATTCAAAAGGGAACCTTATTCAAAGTTTTTCTAAAAATGAAGGGTTGCAGAATAATAACGTACTCAGCATTTTCCTTGACAGGCAAAGTAATTTATGGCTTGGACTTAATAATGGGATTGACTGTATTGCTTATAATAGTGCCATTAAACTTATTAAACCTTATTCACTTGATGGTTCTGGTTACGCAGCAATTGTTCATAAAAATCACTTGTTTGCGGGTACCTCTGCCGGGCTTTTTAGTGTACCACTTCAACAAAATACAGATTTAAGTTTCAGTAAAGGGCTTTTTTCACCCGTAACTAATTCGTCAGGTCAGGTATGGGGACTTGCCGAAATTAATGGAGAGTTATTAATGGGTCATCATGAAGGGGCATTTGAAATAAATGAAAATACAGCGCAGCGTATTTCAGCAATTCCCGGGTTTTGGAATTTTACACCCATGTCCTCTGTATATCCGTCGGCCAGAATTGTGGCGGGTAATTACAAAGGCCTTACCTTTTTAAATTATAGCAATCAATCATTTTCAGTTGCTGAAAATATTCCTGCTTTTAATGAATCCTCCAGGTTTGTTGCCCTGGATAAGTATGACAATATTTGGGTGTCTCATCCATACCATGGTGTTTATAAGATAATGAGCGCAAGGGATGGTCTGTATACAATCCAGCTTTTTACAAGTAAAAACGGCTTACCCTCTACTTTAAATAACCACGTGTATAAAATTAAAAACGAGGTGGTGGTAGCTACAGAAAAAGGTATTTTCCTTTACAACAACGCAAAAAATTTATTTGAACCCTCCGGCTATTATCAAAAAATATTGGGCTCCCAAAGTCTTCGTTATTTAAGAGAAGATACAGAAGGAAATATCTGGTTTATTCATGAAAAAAATTTAGGTGTAGTAGATATGTCGGGCAAGAAGCCTGAAATTATTTACCTGCCGGAGTTAAATAATAAATTGTTAAGTGGATTTGAATTTATTTATCCCTTAAATGGCAATAATATCTTTGTAGGAGGGGAGAAAGGTTTTTTTCATATCAACTATGAAAAATATAAAAAGAACATGCCCGCCTTGCAGGTACAGATAAGAAATGTGAAATTAGTAGACGACAAAGACAGCCTTTTATTTGGTGGTTATTTTTCTGAAGTCAATGAAAAACAAATTCAGCTAAAAGAGAAAATACCGGAGATTGGCAGTAACTGGAAAACAATTCAGCTTGAATTTTCTTCTCCACTTTTTGGTCAGCAAACCAATCTGGAATACAGTTACAAGCTACAGGGCTTTGATGATATCTGGGCCAGTTGGTCAAATAAAACAGAAAAGGAATATACCAATCTTCCGCAAGGAACTTATATTTTTCAAATAAAAGTTCGTAATAACCTCGGTAATGAATCTGCTCCGGTTTCGTACAGTTTCACAATACTTCCACCCTGGTATAAAACCAGGCTGGCCTATTTCTTTTACTTCCTGCTGCATTGCCTGGCATTGTATTTAGTTGTTAAATGGCTAAGAAATAAATTTAAAAATCAACGGGCAAAATATGAAGAAGAACAGAAAAAATTGCAGTACCTGCATCAATTGGAAATGGACAAAACTGCAAATGAACTTGTAAGGGTGAGGAATGAGAAACTACAGGCGGAAATTGATTTTAAAAACTCGGAGCTCGCTACATCTGCCATGCACCTGGTGCAAAAAGGAGAGTTGCTTACAAAGATAAAAACTGAGTTAAATCGCCTAACAAAAGTATTGGACAACGACAAGGCGATTAATGAATTGAAGAAAATGATTAAAGTGCTAAGTGAAGATGATAAAACAGATAAAGACTGGGAACATTTTGCCCAGCACTTTGATAAGGTGCACAGAGACTTTGTAGTTGTTTTAAAAGAAAAGCATCCAACGGTTACCGGGAATGAATTAAAATTATCTGCCTATTTGAGGATGAATTTATCTACCAAAGAAATTGCACAGTTGATGAATATTTCTGTACGAGGTATTGAAATAAGCCGCTACAGATTGAGGAAAAAATTAGGCATTTCATCAGAAGTAAATCTGTTTGATTACCTGATAAATCTGGCTTGATAAAAGGTATTTATATTACCCAGGTTCTTAAACAACAAAATATTGAAGCGGTTGGTAGAATACTTACACTATTGCAATACGTACCTATTAACTGTATGCAAATTATTACTGCACCTAAACTTGTAACCCCGCTACAAAAGGCTGATGTAGAATTAATATTGAGGAGTATTTGCTAAACGATTAACAAGGCTTACTCAATAATTCTTTCCTCTCTGGTTAACATGCCAGCCTCATTGATTCCTTCTATTGTAACACGGAACTTCTTACAATTATCGCTGTTAAAAAATGGAATGGTAATGCGCCTGCGGGTTTTATCAAAAATTAAAAACGGATTCCAGTAAAGCGTGGTCCGATAATCTTTTAGATTGGGTTCAGGATCGGTTTCGTAATCCGGCATATAAAATTGTTTGATAGATGAGTAGCCATGAATAAGGGTAAAAGGCAAACCTTTTACCTGCGAATTGTCACTACTGCCTTTCTTGGTATAAATGGCAATGGCACCGCCGGCACCACCACCTATACCTCCAAAAAATGGTGGCCTGTATACTTTTATCATAGCAACATCATTCATATTGATATTTTGCACAGCATTGAGATCAGAATTTATTTCATTCAAAAATATACTGGTAGCGCTTCCACGCCAGGTGGCACTGCCCTGGCCATTTGTTGATATTTGTAGACCTGCAACTTTACCCTGAAGATAGGCCAGTACGTTAATTGCTGACTTTGCAAAAGGGTCATCTTCGGTTGTGAAAGTATACCCATCGCCACCACTAAAAAAACCCGAAGTGTATTCCTTTTCCATTTTCTCTTTCAATGATTTTTGTTTTCTTACCAGCAATACAGTTTCCAGCGTTTTTACTTTATTAAACTCATTTTGTTTTTTTTGCAGCGCCACCATGCTATTGTTTTTTAGGAGCACAGCACTATCCTGATAAAGCGGCTGATAAAAAGAAGAAAGCAGTGCATTTCCTGCGGGTGGAACTTTTATTAAATTGCTCAGGAACGAAAAACTTGCTGCGGTTGTAAGTACCTTGTCTTTATCGTTGCTTAAAGAATAATACAGTTGGGCAGTATCATAAAAATTTAAACCTGTTTCAGTAAATAAACCATCTTTATTAATTGGGATATTGTAAATAGTGATGTTCCCGTTTTTTGTTTTAAATATTCCCGTTAAATCTTTTTGGTACAGCTGTGTTCTGGATAGCCCCAATACACTGCCATTGATGGAAAGGAAATTATCCGGCTGGTTTTTTATAACCGGCCATTTTTCAGCCAATATATCTTCCCATTTAAACCGGCGCCAGCCGTTGGTCATCATTACAAGATCCAGAAAAATTTTTACTGAATCATCTGTATTAGAAAAATAATAAGCAGGATTGTAAACAGTTCCTTTTAAATCGTTGCTGAGTAAAAAACGGGAGTAAATGCTTTCTTCGTTTTCTGTAATAGGGTTAATGCCGGCATCGGTTACAGAGATAGACAAATTGGTTAACAGGTTGTCGCCAACATCCACTTGTAAAACTGTACGGCCCCGTTTATCAAGGTTTTTTTCTACCGCATGCAAATCTGTAATAAAAGAATAATTGTCGTGGTTTATGAAAACGAGGCGCTCTGCAACTGGTATTTGATCGGCATTAAATATGGTTAATTGTAAAACGCCATTTGGTAAATTTTCAGTTTCAATTGGTGCAATTACGGTGTTTTTTTTCGACATGTTTATCCGGGCACTATACACTTCCCGCTGCTGCATTTGAGCTACCACTTGAAATGATGTAAAACTGGCAGTTGCCTCCTCAGGACGTTTGATTGTGTAATACAATTTATCGGCAGACAGCGCAACAGATAATACTGCTCCTTGTTTTTTAGAAACAGGTAGTACTGTTTCGTGTTTCACTCCATTTTTATCTTTCCAGGTAGCGGTGTATTTTTCGTTGGTTAGCGGCAATAATTCAAAGGAGCCCATGCCATCATGTACTGCACCAAAGGAACTCACTTTTTTCCCCTTGCTATCTAATACATCTCCTTTAATGTTAAAAGGCTTTCCCTGATTATCGTTTGCTTTAAATGCTACAACAGTTGAAATGTTTTCAACGAGGTCGCCACTTTCGGGAAAGAATTGAACATTATATGTAATGGGCTGTGCTGTTTTTTTGGCTGCATTTTTTGCAGGAATAATCTGTATTGGTTTGGTATATATCAGCATGGAATCAAAATTCAGCATCCATTTGGTATAAGCTCTTAAAAACAGTCTGGAGGCCTGCATAGTATCCGGCAGGTCGAAGCTGGAGGCAGCCCCTGAATGTATGATGGGCATCATTTTTCGCTGCAGCAAACTACCTTTATCATCTACGAGATCTGCATACATGGTTTTGCTGATAGCGCCTGATAAATTATCTGCTGCTATGTATGCCTTAAACCAAATAGTTTCACCCGCATTGTAATACAACTTATCAAATTGAACATGTATTTTTTCCTGCGGATAGGTTGTTTCCATAATTCCCAGTAAGGAATCTATACGTTGTGCATGCAGCACATTTAAATAAAGAGAAGATAAAATAAGCAGTATGATGAGGCTGGCGATTCTTTTTTTGAACATACCCGGTATTTAATTTTTGATAAGCAGACAAAGTAAGCAAATGATGCCGGATAAATCATTTTTTACCTGCTAAAATGTTGCGAAATTTCAGTTTTTTATCACCATGATTTTCCCTCCCGGAATAACTTTTTTAAATGTTGTACCTTGTAAACAATTCTATTTTTTAAATACACCCTTACCATTGGGTTGATTGTAGTTATCGGCTGTTTGGTTGGTAATTTTAATTAGCAATCAGCTTTTTTATAGGATGTGTTTATAGGATATGCTGATTATGCCGATAAATTGAAGCAACTTGTTTTTGTGAGGAAGTCCATATCAGTTTAAATTTATAGCCTCACTTACAGCAATTGTGATGCAGCAAAAGACTGACATTTTTATTGAAGAACAATTAAAACTACTATCATGACACACAAAGAAGGATTAGATGAATTGCATAAAAAATCGCTCAATAAGTTTGATGAGTACCTGCAAAGTAAATCCGGCACATCAAAAGATGAGCATCAAAAATTACTTCAGGAAAAAGATGAATGGCAAATAGCCTGGAATAAATTAATGGAAACAATCCTGGTGCTGGAACGGCTGGAGATTTAGTGTAAATAATTATTTTAATTGAATTTGTTGCAATCAATAATTAAGTAAAAGAGGCATGGTATTTATTGAGAGTATTTTATGAGATACGGTGCTTTTGAAAGACGCATTTTTTAAGAAGGCTCAAACGAATGGGAAATAAATACCTGTTTTAACAATTATGGTCATTGGTAAAACACCCGGATGAAATCTGATCTTAGCAAATTGCAATTCAGCTGCAGTCTTTGTAATACGTTTGTGTATTTTAATCGTATCATAGCTTAGTTAATAATCTTTAAAGATTGTTTTTTATTTTAGCCGCTAGCTTATTTTGTGTAAAATAGACAATGATCTTATCTCTATAAAATAATATAGTTTTTAAACAGTTGGTGAAAAAATCCGGATCATTGATTTATCTTATGAAATGCACCCAAGTAAAAGTGTACCCACTAAAACTATTATTGTTATCTTGCAATAGAAAGAAGCACTTTTTTACACTAACCTCTTAACCAATTTCTACTTTAGTTCCCAATAAAATTATTAATTAGTGCATTTGCTCATGTACTGTAATAATGCCTTTTTAAATAGGCATTGTTGTATTACTTGTGTAAGGTTACTGCTTTTTAATTTGGATGGAAGCTTACACTACAATGCGTACAAATTTTTATTATTGACATCAGGAGAAAGTAATTGTAGGTAGTAAATGAGCAATGTGTAATTAATAGAAGAAATGGCGAGGATGAGCCAATTAAATGTTAGAATATTTATAATATAAGTAAAGGATGGATGCAAAAAATGCAATCTTAGATCGTTTAAAAGACAATGTATTCCTGCTGGACTTAAACCTCAATTATCAGTACCTGAATAAATCGGCAGTTGCTACAATTGGTATTGATTGCCAACAAGTAATTGGTAAACATATATTGCAGATTCTCCCCCACTTAAAAGAGTACTTGTTATACCAGGATTTTCAAAAAGCCCTGCAAACACAGCAGTACATCTATAACCAGCAATTTTATCCGAACCAGCAGCTTTGGTTTGAGTATCATATCTATCCTTCACCCGAAGGCTTGTCTGTTTATGCCCGTGATATAACTGAACAAAAAATAATTGAGCAAAAAAATCAGCAGGAAATAGACGAACTAAAAAATAAAGAAAAGAGGTTTAGGTATTTGGTTGAAAATGCCAACGATATTATTTATTCAATTTCGCAAAGCGGTATTTTAACTTATGTATCTCCCAATTGGAAAGAGACAATGGGCTATGAGGTAAGCGAATTTATTGGGAAGGCAATTATTGAAGAACTTGTACATCCTGGTGACCAGGCCAATTGCTATGCAACAATAGAACAGGCTTTTGTAAGTGGTGAAAAGCAACATGGTATAGAATACCGCATTAAGCACAAAAACGGGAATTGGCGCTGGCATACTTCCAATTTATCGCCACTATTTAATGGTGATGGAGTCTTTGATTCCATTGTAGGTATATCAAGGGACATAACAGCAAATAAAGTATTTGAAAGTGCATTGAAAGAAACAGAACATTTTTTGAATGAATCTCAACATGCAGCAAATATTGGCAGTTATAATTTAGATTTCGAAACGGGGATATGGAAAAGTTCACAGGTATTGAACAGCATATTTGGAATAGGGGAGAGCTATCCTCACACATTGCAGGGATGGATTGAATTAATACATCCGGATTTTTCCGAAAAAATGAAGATTTATCTTGCTGAGATATTAAAGGAGAAGAAAAATTTCGATAAAGAATATAAGATTATCCGTCCCTGTGATGGCGCCGAACGTTGGTTGCATGGAACGGGTGTTATAAGATTTGATGCAAACAGTCATCCGGTTAGTTTAATTGGTATTATACAGGATATAACAAATAAAAAACTGGCGGAAGAAGCACAATATTTCAACACCCGATTATTGGAAGCGTCGCAGTCTATTGGTAAGTTGGGTGGTTGGGAAGTTAATCTGGTAACCAACAAACATACCTGGACCAACGAAGCCTATCGAATTCATGATACAACACCTGAAGATTTTGATTCTAGTATGGGCATGAACTATTTATTGCCTGATTCAAAAATAATATTGTCAGAAGCTTTGGAAGCTGCTAAAATTCATGGAACGCCTTACGATTTAGAGCTTGAAAAAGTAACCTTGAAAGGTAGACACATAATCATTCGTACTACTTGTCAGGTTACTTGTAAGGATGGAAAACCAGTGAAGTTGACCGGCATTGTGCAAGACATAACTGAGAAAAAAGCAATTGAGGCAAAGTTGAGAGATTCCCAAAGCCGCATTCGTGCATTTTTTGAAGCTACTACTGATGCTGTAATTCTGGTAGATAAAAACTATGCTATATTAGATTTTAATAGTAACGCCAATCAAAATGCTTTGAAAGTCTTTGGTGTCAATATTACAATCGGTCAGCATATTCTTGATTACACCCTGCCGGCTTACAGGGATACTTTTATTCAGGACTTTATTGAAGCGCTTAAAGGCGAGCACGTTGATAAAGAATTCAAACTCGAGGTTCCGGGAAATGAAGGCAGCTGGTTGAATTTCAGGCTCATTCCAATATATGATGATCAACAACAGATTATTGGTGTAAGCTTTAGCTCCGTTGATATAACAGATAAAAAGAATTCTATTGAAAAACTGCGACAATCCAATGAACGTTACCAACGGGTAGTACTTGCTACAAGCGATGCAGTTTGGGATTGGGATATTGAAACAGGTGTAGTAATCAGAACTGGCGAAGGTTTTTTTAAATTATTTGGTTACGAGCCGGATATTGCAGATGAAGACGTAGGTTTTTGGATAAAAAATATACATCCTGATGATCTGCATAAAGTAGAAGAACGCCGTTTAGATATTTTCAACAATACAACCGATACTTACTGGGAAGATGAATACCGTTTTAAAAATGCATCAGGGAAATATATGCATGTGTACGATAAGGGCTACATTATAAGAGATGAAAATGGTAAGGCCATCCGAATGATTGGCGCCACGCAGGATATTAGTAGAATAAAAGAAAATGAGCAACAGTTGCAGCGTTTAAATGTAGCCCTGCAAAAGCAGGCACAAAACCTCGCAATCTCTAATAAGGAACTTGAATATTTTGCCTATGTGGCATCACACGATCTGCAGGAGCCGTTGAGAATGGTGTCCAGCTTTTTATCTCAACTGGAAAAAAAATACATGGATGTTGTTGATGAGCGGGGAAAACAGTATATCCATTTTGCAGTAGATGGTGCTAATAGAATGAAACAGCTTATCCTGGACTTGTTGGAGTTTTCAAGAGTAGGCAAAGAAGCAGAAACACCTGAAGCAGTTGATTTAAATAAACTGGTAGCGGAAATACTTATTCTGTTGGGTAAGCAAATAGAAGAAAAAAAAGCCACTATCACCTGTGCAACTTTACCAGTTATAAGTGCTTTTAAAACGCCGGTTCGGCAGGTTTTTCAAAACCTTATCAGTAACAGTTTAAAGTATCAGCAAAAAGATGTGCCGCCATGCGTTACAATTTCCTTTACGGAAACTAAGGAATTTTGGCAATTTGCGGTGGCAGACAATGGTATTGGAATAAGCGATAAGTATTTTGAAAAAATATTTGTATTATTTCAACGGCTGCATAACAAAGATGAGTACTCCGGAACAGGCATTGGACTTGCCGTTACAAAAAAAATAATTGAGAATATGGGTGGAGAAATTTGGTTAAATGCTACAGTAGGAAAAGGAAGCACATTTTATTTTACCATTCCCAAAAAACTTCCGTAATATAAGATAACAGCTTATAGATTTACCTTTCCCTGAAGCCCTCCAATATTTTATGTTTGCGAATTATAAACTGCGTTACCAGCCAGTTTATAATACTGTTTTGAAGTAATAAACCTGTAACGCCGAGAACACTGATAGCTACTACAGCTGCCCAATAGCCAACAAATTTGTTGATGATATAAAATAGCAAAACAGGGCCAAAAGAAATCATTAAATTTTGTAACCATTGCATTGCTCCAACGCCCTGAAAATTCATGCTGGCAGATTTGTTTAGATTGAGGTACCTGTAGTTATAAGTTGCTGCATAAATAGTGATGAATGTATTAACGCCAATGCTATACAGGTAAGCTGCTAATTGTATGGGTAAAATTCTCCAGCCCATAAACCCATACAGGCTTGCTATTAAAAACTGTAAGGTGCACACTGTTAAAAACAGGGCAAACTTTGCTTTTATATATTGTTTCATGTTGATGTTGGTTGTCATCATGCCATCAAAATGACTGCTCTGCCAACTGAATAAAAACTGGCCATAATTTGAAATAAATAAACCCGTAATCAACAGCGCAAAAAGAAACAGCATGCTGTAGTTTGCTGATCGCAGGTACTGCGGGTAAAACATAAAACCATAGAATAAAATAACGCCCGATAATATCACCAGCGACTTAGGTCTTTTGTTTCTGAAAATTAATTTCAGGTCAAGGGCAATGATGTCGCCTGTGTCACCAAATTTATTTAAGAAGGCAAAACTTTTACCTGTGCTCAACTTGGTCTCATTTACTAGTTCCTCTATGTAAAGATGGTTACGTAAATAATTATTGGTGATAAAAAATGATACAACGGCAATTGTAATGGGCAACAGGCAAAGAATTGGATGCTGCAACAGATAAACAAAAATGGCGGCAGATGATTTTTCAAAAGACACCAGCTTTAAATAGTCCAGCGCTTTAAAAGCAAAAAGCAAAATAACAATGCCCAAAAGCCACCAACTGTTGTCGGTAGATTTCCTTTTGATATACATGGTAAGAAAATGATTGTTAAACACCAACGCCAGCATGGCAGCAAAAAAGCAGATAGCTGAAATTGTTCCGTATTGGGGTGCTATTTGTACAATTGTAAACGGAATAAAAACAAAGAGCGGCAAAAAATTAAACAGGTGGAACAAAGAACGCACATTTAAAAACTTCAGCATACTACTTCGTTGTATGTTTTGGCCAAGGTAGGGCTGTATGCTAAGTGAAGGCAAATCCTGTATTTGAAAACGAACCAACAGGCCAATTAAGAAATAGTAAATAATGTAAGAACAAAAAACAGCAACAGGTTCTTTGCCCGGTAAAAAATCCTGGATAAAAAATGGCAACGCAATACCCAAAGCGGCCACCTCCAACAGAATAAAAAGATAAAAAATACCCAGAATAATTTGCAAAGCCAGACTTTTGTTGGCGTTCCGTGCCCGCCAGAATCCGAGCCATTGGTGATGTAAAAAATCGGTTATTTTCATTGTTAATTTATTGTAATACAATTTGTAAAAATAGAAAAGGCTTGTCAATTAAAGTTAAAATAAAAAGGAGGTGATTTTACACTGAAATATTAAAACAGCTTTACATTCTGATAAAAACTTCGGGTTTTTTCACTAAATTAAGCTACATTTGCAAAAAATTTAAAAATGATAAACGAAGCAGTAGCCAAATTCATCGAAGCTGGAAACCTTTCTAAAAAAACAGTAAAGATTGAATTTAAAAAAAGAAATACGATTATGGGAATTTTTGTTCAGTCGAACGACTACGAAGATCTTAAATCAAAAAACTTTTGGCGCATTGTAACAGAAACCCATATCAGCGAGTGGATGGAATCAAAAGATAACAGGCTGGCTAAAATTTTCAGTGGTGCAGAATTCAACAGAATTACTTTGCCGAAGCAAACTCCTGTAGTTTAATTGTTGCCGTAATTTAAACAGGCAGTATTCAATTTATAGGTAGTTATTATTTTACCACCATATCAATTGAGTGCAGGTTGTAAATTGCTGATTTTTTATAAGCAATTAAAAAAATTATTTAGCGCTCAATTGAACGTATCAAAAATTTCGAGCGCCACAAGGCCATTAAAATAGTTTAATAAAAATAATACCAATTAAAAAAGGTTCAACTATCAGTTGAACCTTTTTTAATTGGTACATATCGCTCTTTAGTTAGTCACAGCTTCCATATAACTTTCTATCGGCTCACAAGTGCAAATTAAATTTCTATCGCCATAAGTATTATTAACCCTGCTAATGCTTGGCCAGAATTTATTGCCTTTTATATAAGGTAGGGGAAATGCCGCATGCTCCCTAGTATAAGGCCTTGTCCACTCATTGGCACATATTACATTTTCCGTGTGTGGCGCATTTTTCAAAACGTTATCTTTTTTATCTGCTTCGCCGTTTTCAATGGCTTTTATTTCATGATAAATGCTGATAAGTGCATCACAAAAACGGTCAAGTTCTGCTTTATCTTCACTCTCGGTTGGCTCAATCATTAATGTGCCGGCTACCGGAAACGAAAGGGTAGGAGCATGAAAACCATAATCCATCAAACGCTTGGCAACATCTTCTGCCTCAATACCGGCGCTAGCTTTAAACGGACGCAGGTCCACAATAAATTCATGCGCCGCTGTGCCGTTTTTTCCACTGTATAATATTTTGTAATACTGCTCCAGTCTTACTTTCATGTAATTGGCATTTAAAATGGCATACTCGGTTGCACTGCGGATGCCATTGTAACCCAACATTTTTATGTAGGCATAACTAATCAGTAAGATACTTGCACTTCCATAAGGAGCTGCAGATACCTGCCCACCATTACTAATTCTTTCAGTTGCCGGTAAAAACGGAACCAATTGTTTGGCCACACATATCGGCCCAACACCCGGACCACCACCGCCATGTGGTATGGCAAAAGTTTTATGCAGGTTCAAGTGGCACACATCTGCACCAATCATGCCCGGGCTGGTAAGGCCAACCTGCGCATTCATGTTTGCGCCATCCATGTAAACCTGGCCGCCATAAGTATGTATGGTATCACAAATTTCCTTGATGCTTTCTTCAAACACACCATGGGTAGATGGATACGTAACCATCAATGCCGCTAAATTATTGGCATGTTCTGCAGCTTTTGTTTTTAAATCTTCCACATCAATATTACCTGCTTCATCACATTTGGTTACCACCACCTTCATGCCTGCCATCACCGCACTAGCAGGGTTGGTGCCATGTGCAGAAATAGGAATCAATACCACATTTCGGTGGTCATCTCCCCGTGAAATATGATAGCGCCTGATAGCAAGCAGCCCTGCATATTCTCCTTGTGCGCCACTATTAGGTTGTAGCGATGTAGCTGCAAAACCGGTAATATTGGTTAAATAATCTTCCAGTTCTGTAATTATCTGCTGATAACCCACAGTTTGACTTGCAGGTGCAAATGGATGCAGCTTGCTAAATTCCGGCCAGCTAACAGGTATCAATTCACTAGCCGCATTCAACTTCATGGTGCAGCTGCCAAGACTGATCATCGATATATTTAAACTTAAATCTTTGTTCTCTAAAAATTTAATGTACCGCATCATCTGGCTTTCGCTGCGACGACTATTAAAAACGGGATGCTGTAAAAACTCAGTAGTTCGGGATAAGTTGAAAGGAATATTTGCAAGCGCCTCATCACTATTAAAAGTAGCTGAGATGGTATCCATGTGAATAGATTCCGCAAAAACGCCTAAAATGTCCACAACATCCTGTTGTGTGGTGGTTTCATCTACCGAAATACCTATGTGCTTTTCATCAATCCGGTTAAAATTTATTTGCTTCAATTCTGCCAGTTCAATGATGCTATCGGCATTGGGTACCAATACTTTTATTGTATCAAAATAATATTCATTTACATTGGTAAAGCCAAGTTCTTCTAACTCATTACTTAATGTAAGTGCAAGCAGGCTTGTCCTTTTTGCAATAGTCGTCAATCCATCCGGTCCGTGGTAAATGGCATACATGGCAGCCATATTACTAAGTAGTGCTTGCGCCGTACAAATGTTGCTGGTAGCCTTTTCCCGGCGAATGTGCTGTTCCCTTGTTTGCAATGCCATGCGCAGGCAACGGTTGCCTTGTGCATCAATCGTTACACCAATTATTCTGCCTGGTATTGTTCTTTTAAACTCATCTTTCGTTGCAAAAAAAGCGGCATGCGGACCGCCAAATCCCATGGGTACACCAAGGCGTTGTGTAGAGCCAATGGCAACATCAGCACCCAACTCACCCGGAGGTGTAAGCAAGGTAAGCGCCAGCAAATCGGTAGCCATTACCACCAATGCATTACATTGATGTGCCTTTTCAATAAAAGCACGGTAATCTGTTACCAATCCATCCGTATCCGGATATTGTATGATGGCGCCAAAATAAGTTTCATCTAAAACGGCTGTTTGATAATTGCCGAAAACCAACTCAACACCAATGGGAGCAGCCCGTGTAATCAGGACATGTTTGGTTTGACTAAATAATTTTTCATCCACAAAAAATTGCGGGGCGGTAATATGGTCGTGGTCTTTGTTTTTGTGATTGAACAACATGGCCATAGCCTCAGCAGCAGCAGTAGCTTCATCAAGCAAACTGGCATTGGCAATGGGCAAAGCCGTAAGATCACTCACCATGGTTTGAAAGTTGAGCAAACTTTCCAAACGCCCCTGCGAAATCTCCGCCTGGTAGGGTGTGTATTGAGTATACCAACCCGGGTTTTCAAAAACGTTGCGTAAAATTACACTGGGTGTAATGGTATCGTAATAACCCTGACCAATATAACTTTTGAAAACTTTATTTTTTGCAGCCACTTTTTTCAGCTCTCCCAGGTACTCATATTCACTGATTGCAGCCGGCACTTTCAGGTCGGTTTTTATACGGATGCTGTCAGGTATTGTCAGGCTAATTAATTCTTCGGTGCTGCTAACGCCAATTGCATCAAGCATCTCTTTCGTTTCCTGTTCATCAGGACCAATATGCCTGCCTGCAAATTCATTCTGTTGTTGTTCAAAAAAATTCATGTTGGTTTAGTTTTTGTTATCGTCTTTTAATCTTTATTCAGCTTCATTGGCGTCGCACTCTTCTACAGTACATCAATATTGAACTTTATCTACAATATAGGTCTGAAACAATTTCTCCCTTGTAAATGAAACAGTACTTTATATCCTCAATAAACTTTTTCATATAATTCTGGCAAGAACAGGCATAGTACCAGCTTTTCCAGGCTCCTGTCTTCCTCCTCCCCTTTGGGGAGGCCGGGAGGGGCCACAAAATTACATCAACACAACAAGATATGCTGCTATAATGTTCGTTACTTTGCAGCTGTGGAAAAAAGGATGTTAAAATGAGCATAAACTATTAAACACATCCGTATAAATAGTGAAAATTATGAGCGATGAATTGTTAAGAGCCTGGGAAAAAAAATCTGGCGACCGTCAGAAACAATACAAAAATTACCTGCACCGTGCCGATAAAAATACGGTACTGAAAGCTATACCTGCATTGCACGAAGAAGCATTCAGTAAAATTGATTGCCTGCAATGCGGTAACTGCTGCAAAGGCTATTCGCCCCGCTTTAAAACGCCGGATATTAAACGAATTGCCAAGCATTTAAAAATGAAAGACGGCGATCTTATCAATGATTACCTCAGGGTAGATGCTGAGGGAGATTATGTAATGAGAGAAACACCCTGCTCATTTTTGGGCGCCGATAATTATTGCAGCATCTACGAAGTACGGCCATCCGACTGCGAACGTTTTCCTTATACCAACGAAGATGTATTGCTAAAAAGGCAACCCTTAACCTTAAAAAACTCCAGCTTTTGCCCGGCAGTGTATTATGTGCTGGAAAAGTTAATGGAAATGGGGAAATAGTATTTTGTCCTTCAATAGACCCGGTATTTAATCACAAAGTCAATTCCGCATAAGCAGCAGCAAGCGGCCTTTCAATGCCATCACCTTGCCATTGCTCCGGTGCCCCGGGTATGCTGGTAGATTTTAATATTTCGTCTTTTGATTTACCGGCTTTAATGGAGTTGTCTACAAATTGCAATGTTTTACCCAAATAATCGCCGAACAATTTCAGGTCTTTACGGCCAACAATTATATCATAACCTGCTGCCGCATGGCCACATACAAATTTTGTTTTTCGGTTAAAGGTTTGGCGTGCCTTATCCAAAACCGTAATCCAGTTGCTTATATTTGCCCCCGCAGCTTTATCTACAAATGGATGGCGACGATTGAACATCAAATCGCCCAAATGAACAATATTGGCTTTTTTAAATTGCACTAAACTGTCTCCATTGGTATGGCCAGCACCAAAATAATGCATGTATATTTCTTCGTTACCAATTGTCTCACTCCAGGTAGTCGAAAATGTTTGGTCGGGATATAATTGCTGTTCTTCATTTTTCTTGTCCTTTGCAACTTTTTCCTGGTTAATTTTTGAGTTTTCATGGGCCAGCACATGCTTCACCAATCCTTTAAAAGAAATATTACCAGCAGTATGATCGCCATGGTGGTGCGTATTTATCAATAGCCGGAAGGGTTGCTCACTTTTCTTTTTTAATTCATCTATCAAATGCTGCGATGTTTCTGGAAACTGTGCATCAACCACCACAATGCCTTCTTTAGAAAGCATAAACAAAATGGTTCCACCTTTTTCAGTAAATACACCAATATCATCCGTTAGCATTTTTATACTCCATGTTGGATCTGCAAGGAATTGCGCCATGGTTTTGTTACTGAATAATGCCAATGCAGCTAAAACTGTACTACTGTTTTTAATAAATGCTCTACGTTGCATAAAAAATATTTTTGATGAAAAGATATTGCTAATTACTAAAATTAAACAACGTTGTTGTTGAAGTGTTCAAAAGTTTCTCAGTTATATCAAACATTTGCCAACCTTGATAAAATAATTTTGAAAATCAGAAAGCTTATCGACTATTGCAAATGCAACCCAATAAAGAGTCCAAAAGTCTCCCCTTTGGGGAGATTTAGAGGGGCCTCTAATACTCCAGTTTCTTCAACGAAGGTGCTTTAAACCAGGTAGCCACCACAACCGCAATCGTCATGCATCCACCAAATACCACCGACGGAATAACGCCCATTAATTTGGCAGCCACTCCGCTTTCAAACTGCCCGATTTCATTCGAAGAATTAATAAACATAGAGTTTACACTCATTACCCTGCCTCTTAATGCGTCAGGGGTTTTTAGTTGCAGGATATTGCCACGTACAACCACACTTACGCCATCCAGCACACCACTTGCCAATAAGGCTACAAACGAAAGCCAATACAATTTGGAAATACCAAAAATGATGATACAAACACCAAAGCCTGCAACTGCAAATATTAGTTTCAATCCTTGCTTTCGTTTCATTGGCGACACCGTTAAACCTATCACCATAATAATGGAGCCAATATCCGAGGCAGCGTTCAGCCAGCCAAAACCTATGGGCCCAACATGTAAAATATCTTTGGCATATACCGGAACCAATGCTACAGCCCCGCCAAATAATACTGCAAACAAATCAAGCGACAAAGCTGCCAGTAATTCTTTTGTTTTAAAAACATATTTCAGGCCTTCACTTACGGCTTCCATCGTTTTCATTTCTGATGAAATGCCGGGTGGCTTTGGCTTAAGTTTGGAAAGTAACAGCAGTCCTGTAAAAATTAAACAGGCTATTACAACGAAAGTGCCGGTTATATGTAGCAAAGCAATTAGAAAACCAGCGATGGCGTGACCGGTAATACTAGCAATAAGCCAACTGGTTGAACTTAATTGCGATGCTGTTATTAATAAATTTCTTGGAACTAACGAGGCTATCATTGCCCCAAATGCCGGCCCTGAAAACGAACGGATAATACCCGTACAAAAAATTACACAATAGATGCTGATTATGATAAGCTTGGTGCCAAAAGCTTGTTGAAACCAGTGAGTAGAAGTGCCTAAAAGAAAAATTGAACAAATTCCAAACAAAAAAACTCCCCGCAGGAGCAATTTCCTTTTTTCTGTTTTATCAACTATATAACCGGAATACAAAGAAAGGCTTACGGCAGGTATGGCTTCTGCAAGACCAATCATGCCAATGTAAAATGCATCGCCCGTTAACTCATACATCCACCATGCCACCAGGGTTCCCATCATACGCAGGCCCATTATAAAGGTAAAACGCCCCAATATAAAATTCCTGAATTCCTGAATTTTTAAAACGGTAATGATAGGTGTATCCAACAGCAGTTTTTATTTGAAGGTAAAGGTAAATAAATCGGCTTCCATTATTGACTAAGGCAAAGAAATGAAATGTTGGCCATCTTCGTACTCTTTGTCTAATGCATCAATGATAGTTTTAAGGTGTGCAGGATTATCTAAAAAATCGGCATTGGAAGTATCAACAAAAAGTGTTTTAATATGGTGTTGCTTTATGTATTGTGTATAGGTTTCCTGCAGGTTAAAAAGATAGTCGTTTGCAATACCTTGTTCATATTGCCGGTTTCTTTTTTTGATATTTTCTTTTAATTTACTAACCGGACTGTGTAAGTAAATTAAAATATCGGGTTGCAAAATTTGCGGGTTAATTATATCAAATAATTTTTGATACAGGCGGAACTCCTCTACCGGTAAATTCACTTTCGCAAATAATAAGCATTTGGTAAAAAGATAATCAGATACCGTGATGTTTTGAAACAGATCTTTAGTTTGCAGTAAATCTTTCAATTGCTTGTAACGCTCAGCCATAAAAAAAAGTTCCAGCGGAAATGCGTACTGTGCTGGATTTTCGTAAAATTTGGGCAAGAATGGATTGTCAGCAAATTGTTCCAGTATTAGCCTGGCATTAAAATGTTTGCTTAATAAATGAGCTAGTGTGGTTTTACCAGCACCGATATTTCCTTCAATTGTTACAAAACTATACTTCATAATTACAAATCGAAAATAAGAGGAAACAGCAGGAAGGCAATTAAAACTTTTTCACATTCAGTCGGTCAGGACAAATTTCAAGCAGTTCATGGATGGATAGCCCCAAAACAGGATGATGAAGATTGGGAGCCAATTCATTCAATGGTATCAATACAAAGCGCCTGTTTTGTATTTCAGGATGCGGCAGCGTTAGCATTGGTGCGTCAAGTACAACCTTGTTGAAAAATAAAATATCAATGTCAATAATACGAGGTGCATTTTTTAAAGTACGTACCCGGCCCATTTCTTTTTCAATTGCAAGAATGGTTTGCATGGTTTCTAAAGGAGTTAAAGCGGTCTCCACCAATATTACCTGGTTTAAAAAATCGGGTTGCCGGGTATCGCCCCATGCAGCTGTGCTGTAAAGATTTGATTGCCTTAATATATTGCCAACTTTTTGTTCAATATATTTTATTGCAACAGAAAGCTGTAGCTGGCTATTGCCAATATTACTGCCAAGCAAGAGGTAAGTTTTATTCATCAGATAGAGAAAAGTCTTTTATCGGGCCAAAAAGATATCGACTTTTGTATTTTTATTTTTTTAAAATCGGTCTGCAATGGGTTCACCAGAAAATTATGTTCGTCCTTAATAATGGCAGATGGTACTTTCAGCAAAGGAGCATTATTTTGTAGAATAAATTCATCTCCTATAAATCTTGTGTAAGCTACATCTTGCTGCCAGTTATCTTTTAATTTCCCCAGTTTTATTTCTGTTATGGGTAACGCTTCGGGTAACTGAATATAAACCAGGTCCAACTCAATATTGTAATCGTTAAAATGCGTATTTACCAGCATCTCCAGTACAGCCAGCGAGATATGCTCCGCCGTGTAAAGCATCGGTACAGCAACCGAATTCCAACGGGCACCATGCAGTTTTGCACCGGTTCCACTAATGTCATCACTGTACCGGGTGTTACTAATTCTGTAAACTATCATGCAAATAAACCCTGTTGAATTCTTGCCAATTGAGTTAATACTTTTTGAATACCATCATAGGTAGTGAGAGAGTTAAATGACAGATTACCTTCCAACATGTAAGGCTCCCGCTTTATCCATTTATAAAATTTTTCAACATCACCAAAAGTGTTTTTACCTTCTTTTAATACTTTGTCAATTTGTACGGCTCTTTCAGCATTAATGGGCGCAAAGCTTCCATTATTTTTAGCATAACGCTGCAGGGTTCTTTCACTAACATGCAGCAAGGCTGCCCATTCTGCCTGTGAGAAAGGGGCATTTGCCGCAATTTTTTTAAATTCATCAAAGGTGAAATCATGTAGGGAAGGAATAACTTTTACAGTACTGCTATAAACAGCCATTGGCTCTTCTACTTTGTTTATAGTTTGCTGCTGTTTTTTGTAAACAGCTGTGTTTTGAAGTAGTGCTTTCTTTTTCATAATCTGCCATTTGTCAACAAATATACGACACTTGTCGTAAAATTCAAATTTTTATTCAATTTTTTCCAATAGTTTTACGCTTTAATTGTAAAGTAAATGAAGCAGTATAGTCAGGTAACAGCAATGTTGGCCATTACCCGTGCAAGTTTAAAGTCTATTTTCAGGAGCCCATCTGCGGTAATTTTTAGTTTTGTTTTCCCTTTTGTGTTTATTCTTGTTTTTGGTTTTATTGGAGGAAATGGCGGTGCACCCGTTTATAGCATAGCATTAGATAAAAATTGTGATACCACCAATGCGCTATTCGATTCCATTAAAACGAGCAAAAGGATAAAGATTGTACAATTTGACTCTGATAAAGAATTAAAGAGGAGTTTAGAAAAGGGAAGATTGACAGCAGTCCTTAACATTCAAAAGAATGCAGATTCGTTTCCGCCCTATCGGTACAATATTAAAAGTACAACTGCCAGCAACGATAAATGGCCGCAATTGATGCCCGTATTGAATAACATTGTGAATGCCATCAGCAATAAGCAATATACCAACCGTCCGGTTTATGCCGTTGATAAATCTGATTATGCAAAAGATATTGAAACCATCAGAGAATACCGGACCATTGATTTTATTTTACCCGGTCAATTAGGTTTTTCATTGCTGAGCTCCGGTGTATTTGGGGTAGCTTTTATGTTTTTTAATTTACGCAGCACATTGGTATTAAAGCGCTTTTTTGCCACACCAATAAGCAGAACGCATATTATTTTAGGCGAAGGGTTGGCAAGGGTTATTTTTCAAATGATCACTGCGATCGTTATCATTTTAGCTGGATATTTCTTCTTCAATTTTACATTGATAAATGGGGTTGAAACCTTACTCGAAATGCTGGTACTGAGTTTTATTGGTCTGATTATTTTTATGGGACTTGGCTTTATTGTAAGCGGTCTTGCAACAAGCGACAGTACGATTCCACCATTTGCCAACCTGCTTACCTTGCCACAATTTTTATTAGGCGGCACTTTCTTTTCTGTGGAAGCATTTCCAAAATGGTTGCAACCTATTTCTAAAATATTGCCGCTAACGCATTTAAATACTGCCATGAGGGCTGTTGCCTTTGAGGGGCAGAGTTTGTGGGAAGTAAGAAATGAAATCGGCATAATGTTAATTTGGGGTGTAGTGGTATATGCAGTTGCAGTAAAAGTTTTTAAATGGGAATAAATTAATTATATGCGTTTTGTAAAAGCTTTCCTGGTGGGGATTTCAGGCCTGTTCATCATTGTTACTTTATTTTCTTTACTGATACCATCAAAGGTACAGGTAGTTAGAACGGTGCTTATCAACAGCACCACATCTTTAAAAGTAGCGGAGCAGGTTAGCGATTTTAATCAGTGGAAAAACTGGCATCCAATATTTACTGTTGATAGTGCTGCAATTACGGCAACAGACAAAGCGGCTGTTTACACAATTTTACACCGTGGAAAGCAATTATCTATAACAAAACAATTTGCTGATTCAGCAGTTATAAAATTCCTGCTTCAATCAAAAGGTGAAAATGATATTGCAAATGAAATTCATTTTACAGCATTGCCAGCCCAGGATGTTGTGCAGGTTTCCTGGGTAGCTACCACCCACTTATATTGGTATCCCTGGGAAAAATTTTATGCCATCTTCATCGATAAATTAACAGGTCCGGGTTACGAGCAGGCGCTCAATGGATTAAAAGATTACCTGGAAAAGAGCCATTCTTAATGTTTTTTCTTTTCTTTTTATGCTATGCAACTGTTTGTTAAAGCAGGTTGTCAATCTGGTGTAACTTATTGAATGGATTATAAGCAACTGGTAAAAGACTGCATTAAAAATAAGCCCATTGCCCAGCAACAATTGTACAACCATTTTGCTCCGGTAATGCTGGGGCTATGCTATCGCTATACCAAATCGGTAAAGGATGCAGAGGATGTTTTGCAGGAAGGGTTTATAAAAGTTTTTGTCCATTTAGATAAATACAGGGCCGAAGGCGAACTGGGAGCCTGGATACGACGGATAATGGTTACTACTGCCTTAAATTACTTGAAAAAAAACAGCCGGTATCGCACAGGCATGGTATTTACAGAAACGCCCCTTCATCCGGTATCGGATGAAAATCCGGAGCTTCAGTTAAACTGTAAAGAGTTGGGCGAACTCATCCGACAATTACCCACAGGTTATCAAACCATTTTTAACTTATATGCTGTTGAAGGTTATACCCATGTAGAAATAGGACAGCTGCTAGGCATTAGTGACGGCACTTCTAAATCTCAATATGCAAGAGCCAGGCATTTGTTAATAGAATGGATTGTGAATTATTCATCATCTCCAAAAAAGGACATGTATGCAGGAAAATGAATTTGAAAAACAGGTACAGCAATCGATGGAGGAGCTTCAGCTAAAACCGTCTGATGAAGTATGGCAAAATGTGGCTACAACTATAACGCAAAAAAAAAGAAACAAAAGTTTTTTTTGGATTTTCAGCAGCTTATTTTTTTTGTTGATTGCTGGAATATTGGGCTGGAATTATTTCATGAATGGACAAGGGATAAATACCGCTGCGGTTAAGCAGATAGATACATCTAATCAGTCAACAATTGCTGCTCCTATACAATCTGTAAAAGAAAGTACTGCCAATGTAGAAGATAGTAGTTTTGAAAACAGTCCTTTGGTTATCGACAATAAATCCGGTAAAAGCAATGGTTTAAAAAGTACGCTTCCTTCAAAATTATTATTACTGGTAAACTCAAAAAGCATTCAAAAGTCTCAGGAATATGCTACTGCAGTTAATAAAAATGTCGAAGAACAACCAAACTACCGAGGCAGGAAAGTGACGGGAAGTAGTAAAGGTAAAAAATATATTCAAATCAGTAATGTAGCTTTTGATTCCCTCGAAGATGAAGTAGACATAATCGGTTTGGCAGCAATTCCGGTAATTGAGCCAAGTGGGAATTTTTATCAAAAACCATCTTTGCAGGAAGTTGGTATCTCAGCTGAAGTTTTTGCAGCTGTTCCAAGAATAGCTGCTCCATCAATAACTACTTCTACGGCAGAGAAAAATAATCAGCAACCTGTTGCAGAAAAAAGTATAAAAATTATTTGGGGTATATCATTCGCTCTTGGCAGGGGTGCTACAGGCGAAAATTATTTGGGTAAAATTGCTAACAGGAGTTATAATGATTATGCTCAGTATTCTAATAATTCAACCGGTTCTGGTTCTGCTCCATCTAATTTAATGCCTTCACTTGTTCAGCCCGGAGTAAGTTTTCAAATTGGGGTTAATGCCTCAAAAAATATATCCAGGCGTAGTTCAATTGGGGTTGGCTTGCAGTATCAGCAAATAAGAACAATGATCAAAACGGTACTCCCGGTTTTAAATGCGCAAGGCGAAAGAATACCAGGAAATAACGGTAGTAATAACTACACAAACCACCATCATTTTTTACAAATGGGTATTGATTTTTCAACACAGCTTACCACTCTTAAAAAGCACAACTTATTTTTTAATACAGGATTAACTGTGTCGCAATTATTACAAACCAATTCACCACAGTTTAACAATGCTACAGGTCAATATTTTGTTGATAATACTTTTTTTAATAAAGCTGTTACCGGGTTTTCTGCTGGTATTGATGTTAATATTTCCAAAAGTACTGCAGCACCCTTATTGTTGGGACCATCATTTTATTATAGTCTTACACCAATGGCCAGTAAAGGATTGTACGTCAACAGCCGATATAGTTTTTTAGGCATACGGCTGCTGAAAAAGTTTGGGAGAAAATAATTTTCCCGACAATACAACCCATTAGCTTATTCTGTTGTCAGCTGTATAATAACATTGCGTTCACAAAAAATATTTTACATGAAAAAAGTTAAACTGCTTTGCTCCATACTTGCATTTAGTTCAATACTCTTTTTGCAAGGTTGCATAAAAGATGCCTGCAATCACACCCAATCATATAGCTGGTTTGTTCCAATATATAAAGCGATCAAGGAGGTTAGGGATAACATCAAAAGTAGTGACGCCAGAGAGATAAAAACGCCGGGTAAATTATTTATAATCGGCAATTATATTTTTTTGAATGAAATGAACAAGGGTATACATATAATTGATAACAGCAACCCTGCAATGCCCGTTAACAAGGCATTTATTGATATGCCGGGTAATGTGGATATTGCTGTAAAAGGCAAATATTTATATGCTGATTTATACACCGATCTGGTGGTATTGGATATTTCCAATCCGTTAAATGTTGCAAAAGTAAAAATTGCCGAAAATATTTTTCCAGAGAGAAATTATGGCATTGTGACAGATAGCAGTAAAGTGGTTTATGATTGGGTAAGGCATGATACCATAGTAAACAACGATTGTGCTGGCAATGTTTTTTCACAATACAATGGTGGAGTCGTTTATATGCAATCGTCCGATGTAAGAGGAAGTAGTTTTGCCGGAGGTTCGCCAACAGGCATTGCTGGTTCTATGGCAAGGTTTTCACTCATAAATAATATTTTGTACACTGTAGGTAATGGCAGTCTCAATGTATTTGATATTACCATTCCTCAAAATCCGGTATTATCAAATTCAGTCAATATAAATTGGGGCATAGAAACGATTTATCCTTTTAAAGACAGGCTGTTTATTGGTGGGAATGCCGGCATGTATATTTTTAGTATTGCCAATCCTGCAAGCCCTGAACAACTGGGCACATTTGCGCATGCCCGGGTTTGTGACCCTGTAATTGCTGATGATAAATATGCTTTTGTAACGCTGAGAAATGGAAATGCTTGTGCAGGGTTAATAAATGAGTTGGATGTTCTTGATATCACTAATTTATCTGCACCTGTACTCATAAAAAAATACGACTTAACAAATCCTCATGGTTTATCTAAAGATGGCAACCTGTTATTTATTTGCGATGGTGCTGCTGGTTTTAAAATATTCACAGCATCCGATGTATACAACATTCAATTAAAAAAGCAATTTACTGGATTGGAAACATACGATGTAATTGCGTACAACGGCCTGGCAATAGTTATTGCACAAGACGGATTGTATCAATATGATTACAGCAACAGTAATAACATCCGGCAGATAAGTAAAATCTCTACCAATCAATAAGATTAATCCATGCTCAAATATATTTCCTCAACCGTATTTATCTGTGGGATGGTGCTGTTGGCCATTGCTCAACCTGCCGTAAATAACAAATCGCCCCTTATATTCCGCTCTATTATTTCAGCAGGGATTTTAGAAGGGCAATACGATAAAACCACCGCCCAGTTTCAATTGGTGAACGGCATGCAGAAAAATACCTGGTTTACCGGAATGGGCCTTGGTATTGATTATTACGGAGGTAAAAGAAGTGTTCCATTATTTGCGGCGATTGAAAAAGATTTACGAAAAGATAAAAAATCGCCCTTTGTTTATGTTAACGGAGGCTACAATTTTAGCTGGTTAAGAGAAAATGAAAAACGATTCTTTCAGGGTACCGGATATTCGCAAACCGGTGGCTTGTTTTACGAACTTGGATTGGGCTACAAATTTATTTTGAAGAATAAAATGTATCTGGGCTTTGCTGCAGGATATTCTGAAAAAAGACAAAATGAAAAAATATCTTCTCCCCAATTTTGTACTTTTTGTTTCCCATTACCTGTCCCTGCAGTAGAAGAATTTAACTATACCTTTAAAAGAATTAGTCTTAAAATGAGTTGCTGGTTTTAATAAAATGCAGGTTACGTTTTATTCCGGCAAACTTGCTTCGCTTTAAAGGTGATTGTTTAAAAATTTCTCTAAAACTTTCTTCCGTTAATTCTTCCCATTGGTTAAACGAAAAATTTAGTAAAGCTGGTATCGGCGTAAAAGCTTCCTCATTTGTTTTCTTCGAAAACCTGTTCCATGGGCATACATCCTGGCAAGTGTCACATCCAAACATCCAGTTATCAAATTTCCCATTCATGCTTTCGGGTATCAATGCCTCTTTTAATTCAATGGTAAAATAAGAAATACATTTACTGCCATCAATCACCTTGTCAGGCAGTATGGCATCAGTTGGGCAACTGTCAATGCATTTGGTACAGGTGCCACAAAAATCTTTTGCAATGGGAGAATCGTATTCCAGCTCCAGATCGGTAATTAGTGTTGCAATAAAAAAAAAGGAGCCCTGTTGTTTATTAATCAGGTTGCCATTTTTACCTACCCAGCCCAATCCGCTTTTTACAGCCCATGCTCTTTCCAGTACCGGGGCACTATCCACAAAGCCACGGCCATTTACTTCACCAATTGTTTCCTTCATAAGCCGGATTAGTTCTTTCATCTTATCTCTTATTACTTCATGGTAATCTTTGCCGTAGGCGTATTTGGCAATTTTGGGGATTTCGGAATGCTGCTGTTTTTCTGGAAAATAATTAAGCAATAAGGTAATCACCGATTTGGCACCCGGCACCAGTTTGGTTGGGTCAATACGCAGGTCGAAATAATTTTCCATATATTGCATGTTTCCATGCATACCCTTTGCCAGCCAATGTTCCAGGCGCTTGGCATCATCGGAGAGCAATGCAGCTTTAGCAATACCGCAATAACTAAAACCGAGCCTATCGGCAAGTGATTTTATAAAATTGCTATGTTGCCGGTGGCTTGTAGTTAACAAGATGTTTTTTTTATTATTGTCTTTTTATAAGGTTTAGTTACTTCGTCAATTGGGCTAAGTTTACCTTTTTAAGTAGTTAAAATTACTTACTATAATGCTATATTGAATTGAATAAATTTTTCCTTTGGGATCACTGGGAACTTTTTTGATAAAAAGCATTTTTAATTACACTTTTTGTAATATGTATACCCTCTTTAGGGTATTTTTTTTAACCAAAAGGCTGACTATATTTGAACGCACTACAAAGAGCGTTTATTTATTACTGTCAGTAGTTGTTTTGATATTCCTCTGGTTAATGTCTTGCCAAAATATTTCAACGATCATAGAAAAATTGGAAATCAATCGATTTATAATTGATATGATGGAAATAATATTAACTGATCGGTAATATTCGTAATATGCATCGCATTTAAAAAACTTAAATAACAACCTAATAAGCAATTCTAAAACCCCTGTATGATTCCATCAAAGTACTTCGCTGCAATGTGCCTGTTTTTTTTATTAAGTCATGTAACTGCTCAAGAAAAACTTCCTATAAAATTCGGAAAGGTATCCTTGGCTGATTTTGACGTGAAATCACCTTTAATCGACTCTAATACCAATGCGGTAGTGGTGGCAGATGTTGGTAAAACGGAATTTCTTGCCAATACATCTGACCTAACTTTTTCGCTGGTATTCTCACAAAAGAAAAGAATAAAAGTAATTAATAAAAAGGGTTTCGATGCGGCCACCATAACAATTCCATTGTATGTAAGCTCATCAACGGGTAAGTCAGAAAAACTGGAGGGGTTAAAAGCATATACTTATAATGTGGAAAATGGGAAAGTAATAGAAACAAGTGTTGGAAAGAGTGAGGTATTCACTGAAAAGCGTGATAAAAACTGGGAGTATAAAAAATTTACTTTCCCTGCACTAAAAGAAGGTAGCATTATTGAATATTCTTACCAGGTGAAATCCGATTTCTTTTTCAATTTCCAGACATGGAATTTCCAGGGCGAGTATCCCGTGCTGTGGAGCCAGTATGAAGCCAATATTCCGGAGTTTTTTAAGTATGTTATTTTATCGCAGGGCTATCATCCGTTTTTTATAAATAATGTAGAAAAGTCACAGGTGAATTTTTCTTTTAGGGAACATGTTGATAGAGGCGGTGGTGGTTTTCAGCCAGTAGTTAATTCTGGTATCCAAACCTTTAATGTGGCTGGCGCCATTGATAACCACAATTGGATAATGAAAGATGTACCATCTTTAAAGCCTGAGCCTTTTACAACCACCATTCGTAACGCTATTGCTAAAATTGAGTTTCAGTTAAATGAAATCAGATATCCAAATTCTACGCCTACTTATTATATGGAAAGCTGGGAGAAAGTGAGCAGGGATTTTTGGGAAGATTCCCGTTTTGGACAGGCAATAGACAGGCCAAATAACTGGCTGGATAAAGAGGTGGAAAATATTGTGCAGGGAGCTGCATCACCACAAGAAAAAGCACAAAAAATTTATGCTTATGTACAGCATAATTATACCTGTAATGATCAGGAAAGAATGTATATAACTGATGGATTGAAGGAGGTGTTTAAAAATAAAACCGGGTCTGTGGCTGATATTAATATGCTGTTGATTGCTATGCTTCGAAATATAAAGATTGATGCAGAGCCTGTGATATTAAGTACACGTAGTAATGGTTACACTCATGAAATTTATCCATTGATGGATAGATTTAATTATGTAATTGCTTCCATTAAAATAGATAATGCCATTACCTACCTTGATGCAACTGTGCAACACCTGCCTTATGGTAAATTACCAGCTGAGTTATACAACGGTCATGCAAGGCTAATCAGTAAAGATATTGCAAGCCCGGTATATTTTGAGGCAGATTCTTTACAGGAATCTAGTTTTACCAACGTGTTAATTACTAATATAGAGAAGGGTGGTGTTGAAGGCGTGTTTATGCATAACCTTGGTTTTTTTGAATCGTTGAATTTTAGAGATAAAATGGCAAAAACAACCAATGCTGAGTTTGAAAAATCATTAAAAGAATCTTTTTCTGAAGATATAACGATTGAAAATGTCACCATTGATTCTTTAAAGAAAATTGATGAGCCGGTAAAAATAAAATATGATCTTAATTTAAAATTATTTGGTGACGCCGATATCGTTTACTTTAACCCTATGCTGGCAGAAGCCATCAAAAAAAATCCTTTTGTTGCAGCTGAGCGCTATTACCCGGTAGAAATGCCTTACAAAGAAGATGATATTTATTCTTTTCATATGGATATTCCTAAAGGATATAAAGTAGATGAGTTGCCCAAGTCCGTAAGATTTAATTTGAATGAAAATGAAGGTATGTTTGAATATATAATTTCTGCCGATGCTGAAAATATAGAGATGAGGTGCAGGGTGCTGTTTCGCAAGACTAATTTTGTAAACGAAGATTATGAAACGCTCCGTGAGTTTTATAGTTTTATTGTTAAAAAAGAGGCTGAACAAATTGTATTTAAGAAGATAAAATAATTACCAGATTGGTTATTTATGCGTACAATAAGTATCTCTTTTTTAAGCCTGTTTTTTTTACTAACACCTACACTTTTATTAAAACAAGGTTCATGCTACAGCCAGGATAAAGCCCCCATCAGTTTTGGTAGTGTCTCAATGGCTGATTTTAACATCAGCTCTTCATTAATTGATTCAAATACCAATGCTGTAATTATTGCAGATATCGGGAGTACCATATTTGAAGGGAATTCCAAAGGTTGGTTTACCTACATTTATAAAAGGCAACGGCGAATAAAAATTCTTAACAAAAAAGGGTTCGACCTTGCTACAGTAGAAATAGCTCTTTTTCAAAATGATGACAGCCAGGAGAAAACAGAAAAGATTTCAGCTGTTACTTACAATATAGAAAATGGAAAAGTAACTGAAACAAAGCTTCAATCAAAAGAGATATTTGAGACGAAATATGATAAAAATCACGTAGAAAAAAAATTCACATTACCAGGTTTAAAAGAAGGCTCCATCATTGAATATTCTTACAGCATTAAATCGGATTTTGAATTCAATCTCCCTTCCTGGGAATTTCAAAATAGTGAACATCCAACATTATGGAGTGAATACACTGTAACCATTCCGGGCATGCTTAGTTATATGAGTCTTTTGCAGGGCTATCATAAGTTTTATATTGATAAAAGCAAGGAGGGGTTTGCTAGCTATACTATCAGGCGAAAGCGTGATTTAGTTGGCCCCGGTGGTAATGTTGAGGAATCCTTGTCTATATCCTCACCAACCATTCTTCACCGTTGGGTAATGAAAGATTTACCAGCTTTTGGTTTTGAAAATTATATTGCATCGCCCAAAAACAATATTGATAAAATAATATTGCAATTGTATCAAACCTACGATGGAGAAAGCTATCACGATGTAGCAAACAACTGGAGTAAATTAAGTGAAGAGTTGATGAAACGGGACGATTTTGGCTTGCCAATTAAGGAAGAGAATAATTGGCTGGATAATGTATTGGCAACAATCATTCAAAAATCGGATGATAAATTAACTGCTGCCAGAAAAATTTATTACTACCTGTTGCAAAATTATACCTGCACCAACCGGTACAATAAATACCTCACCACAACTTTAAAAGATGTTGTAAAAAAAAGAAGCGGTTCGGTAGGGGATATAAATTTATTGCTGGCAGCCATGTTAAATCATATCAAAATAGAGGCATTGCCGGTATTGCTAAGTACAAGAGAATTTGGACTTAATAGCGCTACTTATCCAGTTATGGAACGACTTAATTATGTAATTGCCAAAGTAAATATTAATGCAGTTGAATATTATCTTGATGCTACCACCCCTTTTTTGCCCTTTGGCAAACTTCCATTAGCCTGTCACAATGGGCATGCAAGGGCAATTTCAAAGGATACAGTTGCAGTTTATTTCAACACCGATTCACTTAAAGAGATTAGTAGTACCATTATCAATATCAATGTTTCCGATAAAAATAAAATAGAAGGTAGTTACAGTCGTAAAATGGGCTTTTTTGAATCCTTAGAAACTAAAAATAATTTAGCTAAATTATCTGTCGACAGTTATAAAAAAAGTATAAAAGAATCTTATCCGGATGAAATTGAAGTAAGCAATATTGAAGTAGATTCTTTCCAATCACAGGAAGCATCGGTTTTAGTAAGATTTGATTTTAAACTAAAATCTTTTGACAATGCAGGACTGGTTTATTTTAACCCCATGATGGGTGAAGAAATTAAAACCAATCCCTTTGCGGCAGTTGAACGACTGTATCCAGTTGAAATGCCTTATACAACTGAAAAACTGTACCTATTAAATATGCCAATCCCCGAAGGGTATGCTGTTGAAGAAATCCCTACATCTTCCAGGATAGAATTAAATGGAGATGAGGGCTTTTTTGAATACCTTCTGCGTGTCAAGGAAGGGGCTATTCAAATTCGTCGCAAACTGGTAATAAAGAAGGCAAATTTTACCACGAGCGATTATAAAACACTCAGAGATTTTTATGCCCAGATAGTAAAGAAAGAATCAGAACAAATTGTATTTAAGAAGATAAAATAATTATCATGAAACAGGCCCTTGTATTGATCCAGATGCTTATTAGCCTTGCTGCTGCTGCACAAAATTATAGTGCTGCTTTAATTCCGGATTCATTGTTAAAAGATGCCGATGCAGTGCAGCGTGTGGAGGAAACAAGAATCATCATTCATTCAATAAAGTCTGCCACAGTTAAGCATAGGGTTGCTTATACAGTTTTAAATGAGAGCGGTAATAACTTTGCCGGTTACTCCAACCTGTATGATAATTTTGAAAAACTTACCGAAGCTTCCGGAAAATTATTTGATGCTACCGGCAAGCAAATAAAAGCGGTTAAAAAAAAGGATATGGATGATGTGGCTTACAATGATAATTTTAGTTTGGCAGGAGATGGCCGCATAAAGCGGCATAACTTCTATTATAAAGCTTACCCTTACACCGTTGAATATGAAGAGGAACAGGTGTACAATGGCATCTATGAATTTCCTACCTGGCAACCATTAGATTATTATGATTTTTCCGTACAGGCCAGCAGCTTTATTATTGAAATGCCACAAGACTATCAACTGCGGTATAAGCTCATCAATGGTTCAAAGGAACCGGTTGTAACCAACGTTGGCAATACAAAAACACTTACCTGGCAGGCATCCAATATTAAGGCAGTAAAATACGAATCGTACCAGCCTCCTTTAAGCAGGCTGATGCCTGCAGTACTTATTGGTCCGGTTGATTTTGAGTATGGCGGGTATCCGGGAAATTTAAGTACCTGGGATAACTATGGAAAATATTATGCATCGTTGTACAAAGGGAGAGATGAATTGCCCGAAAACATTAAAGCCGATATTCACAAATTGGTTGATGCGCTTCCGGGCCGGGACGATAAAATAAAAGCATTGTACAGTTACCTGCAGCAAAATACCCACTACATCAGTATTCAGTTGGGTATTGGTGGCCTGCAACCATTTGAGGCAAAATATGTGGCCGAAAAAAAATACGGAGATTGTAAAGCCCTCACCAACTACATGGTGAGTATGTTAAAAGAGGCTGGCATTAAGGCTTACAGCGCCGTAATTTTTGGTGGAAAAAATTTCCCTTATGTGTACGAAGATTTTCCCAAGCATTATTTTAATCATGTGGTAACCTGTGTGCCCGATGCAAAAGATACGGTTTGGCTTGAATGTACAAGTCAAACAGAGAGTGCAGGATATGCAGGTACATTTACCGGAAACAGAAAAGCATTATTGGTAACAGAAGATGGCGGTAAACTGGTGAATACCCCCAAATATGATGCAAACAAT
>JBBQEA010000014.1:0-37847 GCA_038320245.1 Chitinophagales bacterium
GCAGAAAAATCCTTTGCATTGGTTTTCTCCCATACCGGTTATGCCGAAACACAAAAGATATTTTTTCTTAGCAATGATGAAGAGGAAAAAATTACGGTGCAGCTTGATCGTTCCGGCAAAACACTCACTACCGTTACAGTAGGGGATGATAAGGAAAGAAAAGAAATGGGGCTTACCAAAATAAATCCGAAGAGTTCGTTGGCTTTACCCAGCACCGTTGGTGGAATAGAAGGTCTGATAAAAATACTGGTAGGCAGCAACAATGAATTAACATCTCAATACAGTGTACGTGGCGGCAACTACGATGAAAACCTGATTTACATCAATGACTTTGAAATTTTCAGACCCTATTTAGTACGTAGCGGTCAGCAGGAAGGCTTAAGTTTTATAAATCCGGAAATGGCCAGAAATGTGAGCTTTTACAATGGTGGTTTCCAGGCAAAGTATGGCGATAAAATGAGTAGTGTACTAGATATTCAATACAAAAAACCAAAAAATTTTGGAGGCTCCGCCTATATCAGTTTGTTAGAGCAGGGGTTTCACCTGGAAGGCTCTGCAAAAAATGAAAGGATTACTTATTTAATTGGCGCACGCACACGAAACAACAGCAATTTGCTTAGCAGCCAGGAAATTAAAGGCGCTTATATCCCTTCCTCTGCCGATGTGCAAGGCTATCTGTCATATAAATTAAATGAAAAATGGCAACTTGAATTGCTGGGTAATTTTTCATCGACTAAATTTAAGTTGATACCGGAAAGCGCATCTAAAACCACCTCTGTTTTTTCACCGCTTTTTACTGCGAACCTTGGGTTGGATATCTTTTTTGAAGGACAGGAAAAGGATGGCTACAAAACTAATTTTGTTGGCCTCAGTGCCATTAACCAGCCCAATAAAAAACTCAGACTTAAGTGGATGCTTAGCCGCTTTCAAAATACAGAGAATGAAAATTTTGATATAGCGGGAGCCTACCTTTTTGGGGATAGGGATTTTGATAATAACAGCAGTTCTTTTGGGCAGATTGTAAACCCACTGGGCGCTGGCTATTACCAAAACTATGGAAGAAATAAACTAGACATTGCTGTATGGAATGCAGGTTTAAAAGGGAGTATTGAAAAGGGAAAACATTTTATCCAATTTGGCAATAGCGTTGAACAAACGGACATTAAAGATAAATTGTACGAATGGGAATACCAGGACAGCGCCGGCTATTCCTTACCGGTTAATACCGGAAGGCTCAATTCTTTTTTACACAGCAATACCAATTTATCCATTCAAAAGCTGAGCGGTTATGTGCAGGATAATATCAATTTTAGCAAGCTAAACGGCAACATAACTTTTCAGGGTGGTATCCGTTATAATTATAATTCGCTCAACAAAGAATTACTGATTAGCCCAAGGGCGCAAATAAGTTTTAAGCCCAATTGGAAGAGAGATATGGTTTTTAAATTATCAACAGGTTTATATAGCCAGCCACCCTTTTACCGGGAACTCAGAAAATATGATGGCACTGTAAACAGCTTGGTTAAGGCTCAAAAAAGCTACCAGGTTGTAGGTGGGTTTGATTATAATTTCCTGAGAGGTGGAACCGCATTTCGTATTACCACCGAAGCCTATTACAAAAACATGTGGGATGTGATTCCCTATGATGTGGTGAATGTGAACATCCGTTACTTCGGTTTAAATAATGCAAAAGCCTATGCCTACGGAATTGAAACAAGGTTATACGGTGAATTGGTAAAAGATGCAGAAAGCTGGCTGAGCATAGGTTTAATGCGTACCAAAGAAGATATTGAGGGTGATCATTATTATCAATATAAAAATGCAGCCGGAGAAATCATCAACTCCACATCAACAGATAAAGTACCTGCTGACAGTACCCGGCAGGATGTTGGCTATGTAAGGCGCCCAACAGACAGGCTGATTACCATTGGATTATTTTTACAAGATTACCTGGCTACCAACAAAAATTTTAAGGTTCACCTTAACATGATTTATGGCAGCAATATGCCTTTCAATATTCCAAATAGTGTTAAGTACCGCAATGCATTAATAATAGATCCGTACATAAGGGTTGATATTGGTTTTAGTGCTTTGTTGCTGGGTGAAAAAAACAAACGCCGCAGCCATAGTCCGTTCCGGAATTTTGAAAATATTTGGGCCAGCTTTGAAGTCTTTAACCTAATTGACAGACCCAATACCATCTCCTATCAATTAATAAAAGATTTTTCCAACACAGTTTACAGTATCCCAAACAGGCTAACGCCAAGGCTGATAAATTTTAAAATAGTGGGGAGGTTTTAGCGCATTGAACTGGTGTGTTGGGGTTCGCTTGTAATACTAGTTTTAGTGGTGGGGTTGTATTACATTAAGCAAGCGATATTAGTGACATTTTAAATTGCTTTGTCTTTAAACCTTAGTAGCGTTCTCGTTTAAAATTTGTCAACCTTATTATTTTTTTGACTACTTGTAATATTCCTCGTTTATATATCAATCAGGTAATAAGGTTTAATCATAAAAGTAATTTCGTTTCTACCAAGGTTTGTCTCAAAAGTAGCAAAAGATACAACTCACTATGTTTATCTCTTGCAACGTATAACCTAAAAAGCTGTTCGGATTTAACTTCATCGATTTTATAAAATTTGCCATCTGCCGATTGCATTTTCAGTTGACTACAATTTGTAGCCAACTGGCTGCCGAATTGTAGTTTTGTTTTCAACACATTCCGACAATTATCTGGAGCCTAAAATGACATTCAGAAAGATAATACTGCTGGTCATTAATCAAAACCAGCAGTAATCCTTCAATATAAACTTAACCCTAATTAAAATAACTCAGATTGGTTTTTGGAGTTAACGTCAGCAATGTTTCATACATCAGTTTAATGGTATTTTCAACATCACTTTTGTGCAGCATTTCCACAGTTGTATGCATGTAACGAAGCGGTATGGAAATTAAAACAGACGGGCAGCCATCGTTGGCATACGCAAATGAATCGGTATCAGTACCTGTGCTGCGGCTAACTGTATGCAACTGCACCTGTATTTTATTTTTTTCTGCCACCTGCTGCACCACATCCAGTAACTTATTATGAACTGCCGGTCCAAAAGTAAGCGATGGCCCTTTGCCGCAGGCTGTGTCGCCCTGCACCACTTTACTAATCATGGGTGTAGTGGTATCATGCGTAACATCTGTGATGATAGCAATATCAGGCTTAATTCTGCGGGCAATCATTTCAGAGCCACGCAGGCCAATTTCTTCCTGCACAGCGTTTACAATGTACAAGGCAAAAGGAAGTTTCTTTTTATTGAGTTGTAATAATCTTGCAACTTCTGCAATCATAAAACCACCAATACGGTTATCGAAAGCCCTGCCAATTAAATAATCGTAAGCCAGCTCATCATATCCATTTTCGTATGTTACCACAGCACCAATGTGAATGCCAAGATCTGCTACTTCTTTTTTATTACTGGCGCCACAATCCAAAAATAAATTCTCTACTTTCGGTTGTGTTTCTTTATCGCCATTTCCCATTCTTGTATGTATGGCCGGCCAGCCAAACACTGCTTTAACCGTACCCTTTTTACCATGAATAAATACCCTCATGGAAGGTGCAATCTGATGATCTACACCGCCATTGCGTTTCAGGTAAATTAAGCCTTCCGGTGTGATGTAATTTACAAACCAGCTTATCTCATCGGCATGTGCCTCAATTACTACTTTAAACTGTGCAGTAGGATTAATAACTGCTACAGCAGTGCCATAAGGATCGGTAAAAAAAGAATCGGTAAATGGTTTTATGTAATCCAGCCACATTTTTTGCCCGCCACTTTCAAATCCTGTAGGAGATGGATTATTGATGTAATTTTTTAAAAATGAATAGGATGCTTCAGTTAAAATACTTTTGGCCGCTTTTGGCTGTTGTTTTTCTTTTTTTATTGCTTTTTCTTTTGCCATACGATGTTGATTTTTACAAAATAACTAAATACTTACCACAGTTGTAAGGAAGGCTGATAATATCATCAGACCATCTACCCCAAAATAATAAAAATAATATCCCTGCTTTTTATTTGAAAAAATATAAAACAACATTGTTATAAGCCCTGTTAGTTGCAGGGCTGCTGTTTGCAGTAATGTAATTCCGTGTTGATTAAATATAAAATTGGTAATAAATAATAAAGCAAACAATACATAAATCAACAGTTTCATCAGCTTTGGAGGCAAATCGGTAGCTAGACTGTGAAACCCATATTTACTATCAATCAACCTATCCCTGTTATCAAACAAAATACACAGTATCAGCATAAATAAAAAACGGCTGGCCATCATTAGCCAGGCTGCTTCAGTAAATTGTATATTAAAGCGGGATAGTGGCATGTAGGCTGTAACAAACATCCAGGTAAACGATAACAATAGCGTTTTTACAAAACCTGCCCTTCGGGTAAAATCCAGTTGCTTAAGAGGAATTAATGGAACGGAGTAAAGAAATGTAAGCAGAAATGCAATGACTGCATTCACTGTCTTTACATGTACGGCTGAAAAAAAGAGCCAGGCACCAATACCGCCAACCGCCATAAAAAGCACCCGCTGGTATTGACGATACAATTGCGACAATGAAATTTTTTGCGCAACAAAAACACCTCCCATTAAAAAATGAAAATTATAACTGCAGATAGTAGCAAAAAAAACAAAGCCCATCATATTCCGGTTTACCGTTAAATGAAACAATTGATGGGTTTGAAATACAAGTGCTGCTGCACATAATGCAGCCCAAACGGAGTGAGATACAAAAAAATGAAATAATTTTTGCAGGTGTTGCTATTTAATAATTATTATCTGTCCGGAGTTTACAGTATCGCTTTTATTTTGCGCATTATCTTTCAGCATAAATCGAAAATAACAGGTATCATTTCTGCCACATTGAGGCGCTTTTATCAATGGAAAATTATCAACATTGTACCCAAAGGAAACCGTGATTTCTCCCTCTGAATTAGGCGTAACAGGAAAAGCAGGCATTACATATTTTGAGGTAAAACCACTAAGCGCACAGGTAGGTTCAACTTTTTGAACAAAAATAGTATCCTGCAAATCGCCTTCAGCATCGGTGTAAGACAATTTAAAGCTGATAATTTGACCTCTGTCCAATACATCAGTATTTACAGATTTATAGGTCAACTTTGGAGTAGAAGAAAATTTATTTTTAGTACAACTAATAATTCCCAAACAAATAACAGCTATTATAACGTAGTTCCGCATCTTTGTATTTTATCCATCAAATGTAGCAATAGAAATTGAAAACAGCTGTTAAAAATACCGTTCTGGAAGATAAAATTTTCAACGCAGGTAAAGTTGATTTTACCGAAATTGCATTAGAGGTTTTTCATTTTCAGTACAACAACAACGCTGTATACAGGCAATTTTGTACAGCCCTCAACATTGAGGAAAGCTCTATTTCTTCGATTGAAAAAATCCCTTATTTACCCATCGCTTTCTTTAAAACTCATACCATTTCAACTACAGCGTTTACCCCGGAAGTTATTTTTGAAAGTAGCGGCACCACACAAACCATTAATAGCAAACACCTGGTAAAAGACATTGGTTTATACCAAAAAAGTTTTAATAAAGCTTTCCAGCTATTTTATGGCGATGTTAAAGACTATTGTATTCTTGGGCTACTACCCTCTTATCTGGAAAGAAATAATTCGTCGTTGGTAATGATGGTTGACGGGTTGATACAGCAAAGTGGCCATCCAAAAAGCGGTTTTTATCTTAACAATTATCAGCATTTAAAAAATACCCTAGAACAACTGGAACAACAGCGGCAACCAACCTTGCTGATAGGCGTTACGTTTGCGTTACTGGATTTTGCAGAACAATTTCCCATGCCGCTTTTTTATACAAGCATAATGGAAACCGGTGGTATGAAGGGCCGAAAAAAAGAGATGACGAGGCAACAGGTTCAGGCCATTTTGCAACAGGCATTTCAACTGCAACAAATTCAATCCGAGTACGGCATGACGGAACTGCTGAGCCAGGCATACTCCAAAGGCAATGGAGTGTTTAATACGCCTCCGTGGATGAAAATCTTAATCAGGGAAGAAGATGACCCTTTTGCCATTCACGGCAATATGGATGGCAACATTTTATCCGGAGCAGTAAATATTATTGATCTGGCAAATCTTTATTCCTGCTCTTTTTTAGCTACGGATGATGCAGGAAAATTACATGCAGATGGCAGTTTTGAAATTTTGGGACGCCTAGATAATTCAGATATAAGAGGATGCAGTTTGCTGGCGTTGTAGAACGTTATACAAGGTTTGCAACACATCTTGTGCTACAAGAAAAACGTAACTAAAAAAGCCCCCTTACATGTAAGAGGGCTTTGTAAAAAAATTAAAATCCTATTATCCCACTTCTGTAATTTTAATAACGTTGGTAGGTAAATGCAGTTCGATGGGCGTACTGCCTGTATTTACTACTATATTTCCCTTTTGTAGAAACCCTCTTTCTTTCAAAATATTTATCTGATCCAGAAAAATATCATCCAAACTTACTTCTTCACCATAATACACAGCTCTTACACCCCAACTTAAACTCAACTGGTTGATAAGAGTTCTTTCTTTGCTGAATATAAATAACGGAGCTTTAGGGCGGTAACTGCTTAGCATAAAAGCAGTGTAGCCGCTTTGTGTCATACCTACCAATGCAGATGCATTTACATCTTTGGCGAGTTTGCAGGCACTGGAACAAAGCGCATCACTTAACAATGAAGGCGAATGCGGCTGTGGTGTAAGTATATCATCCCTGTCAAAATTGTAGGCTTTATTTTCAACTTCCATTATGATTTTACACATGGTTTCTACCACAAGGGTAGGATAGTCTCCCATGGCGGTTTCGCCGCTTAACATTACCGCATCAGCACCTTCCAGCACCGCATTGGCAACGTCGGTAACTTCACTACGGTTGGGCTTGGTACGCTCCATCATACTTTCCATCATTTGTGTTGCAACAATTACCGGTTTGGCACGGTGCATACATTTTAAAATGATTTCTTTTTGAATTAATGGAACTTGTTCAATCGGTACTTCAACACCCAAATCGCCACGGGCAATCATGATGCCATCGCTTTCAATAATAATATCCCGGATGTTGGTTAATGCTTCCGGCATTTCAATTTTTGAAATAATTTTTATTTTACTATCCGTTTTTTTGATAAGTCGTTTTAACTCTCTTACATCTTTCGTTGAACGTACAAAGGACAGCGCAACCCAATCGAGATTTTTCTCTAAAATAAATTCAAGGTCGGCAATATCTTTATCTGTTAGAGAAGGCATGGTAAGTGCCGAGTCAGGAAGGTTTACACCTTTTTTTGGTAACAAAGTTCCACCCAATGTAACAGAAATTTTAACTTCACTGGGATTAAGAATTTCAATTACTTTCACTTCCATCTTCCCATCATCCAGAAATATACGCTCACCAATTTTTACATCATTGGCAAGGCTTGGATAGGAAACATAAATCCTTTCGGGCGTACCAACTATTTTTTCGGTAGTAAAAATAATTTCCTGCCCTTCTTTTAATTCAATCCTTCCGTTTTCAAGGTCACCAACCCTTAGCTTAGGGCCTTGCAAATCGCCGAGGATAGCTATATTATAGGGTTCATTCTTATTTATTTCTCTTAAAAAATCAATGATCACTGCTTTATCTTCATGAGAACCATGAGAAAAGTTAAGCCTGAAACAGTTAACACCGGCTTTAACGAGATCAAGTAATTTATCGTAAGTAGAGCAGGCAGGACCAACAGTAGCAACAATCTTGGTTCTTTTCATGGTGTGCTTTATGCCAGCAGCTTTGTCCATTTCTGTATGCAGGTATTTGCCGATATTTTTACTCATGCCCTAAATTCATTGCAGAACTTTTCCACGATAAGTCCCTTATTTAAAAAATCAGGTGAAATAATTATAACCAATCATTAAAGAGAGAGGACGTGGGTTGTCTCCCTTTAAAGTCTAGTAGTTTAGGATGCCAATATCTTAACAATTTTCAGCCATTCCTCACTTATACGCTGTTTCTTTTTTACTGCTTCGTTAAGTGGTGTGTAGTGCATACGGTTGTTTACAATTCCTACAAATACATTGTACTTACCATCCATTAAACATTCAACGGCAGAGTAGCCCATCCGGCTGGCGATCAGCCGATCGAAACAACTAGGCGATCCTCCTCTTTGTATATGACCCAATATACAAACCCTTACTTCCTGTTGTGGCAAGCGTTCCTGGATAATTTTACCTACTTCGTTGGCACCTCCAAATTCATCCCCTTCTGCAACTACTATCAGGTTTACCAGCTTGTGGCGTCTTTCCTTTTCAGCCAACTGCCTTATTACTTCCTCAATATCTGTTTTTCTTTCCGGAATCAAAATATTTTCAGCCCCGGTTGCGATGCCGCTGTGCAACGCAATGTAACCGGCATCTCTGCCCATTACTTCTATAATAAATAACCGGTCATGTGCATCCATGGTGTCTCTTACTTTATCAATGGCTTCAACTGCAGTATTAACGGCTGTATCAAAACCAATTGTAAAATCAGTACCGGCAATGTCTTTGTCAATAGTGCCCGGTAAACCTATACAAGGAATATCATACTCATTGCTAAAAATTTGTGCGCCTCTAAAACTACCATCACCACCAATTATAACCAATCCATCAATGCCATGCTTTTTTAAATTATCATATGCTTTTTTTCTGCCTTCGGGTGTAAAAAATTCTTTACAACGGGATGTTTTTAATATTGTACCGCCCCTTTGAATAATGTTTGCCACACTACGGCCTTCCATTTTAAAAATATCATTTTCAACCATACCCGTATAGCCACGCATAATACCGAAAACTTCCAGCCCATGGTAAATGCCGGTTCGTACTACTGCCCTTATACAGGCATTCATACCAGGCGAATCACCACCGGAAGTAAGTATGCCGATCTTAGTAACTTTTTTCTTCATGTCAAAAAAATTCTATTATTCTTTAAATATTCTTTAATCAATTGGATTAAAACCCGATAATTATTTATTTTATAAGGTTCCGGCCAAAAATACACATTTATAATCATTCAGTTAATCTGCAAACTAAAAAACTCATCCTGCAAACGTTTACGGGTTGAAAATACGCTCAATAGATACTCAAAACATACTTTAAAGATAAAAAATCATCATGCCGGCTTATCGGTTTCACTAACAAATTTATCTTTCATCAGGTCAAATACAGTTTCTTTAAGTAATTGGGCTGATTTATTTTCGATTGTAACAGCAGGCAAAAAATACATATATAACCGGGTGGGCAGCAAATAAAATTTTTTATGTATCGGCATTGCATTTTGAGTGCCAACAATTACACAGGGTATGATGTCTTTTTTTGCTTCTACAGCTAATTTAAAAGCGCCATCATGAAAAGCTTTTAAAGGCTCCGCAGTTCGGTTGCGGGTGCCCTCCGGATAAATGCACATGTGCATTCCTTTTTGCAATACTCTATTCATTTCTTCAAAGCTTTTTATCCGGCTTGCATTACTTTTCCGATCTACCAATACAGAGCCTCGTTTATAAAAGAAAGAGAATATGGGCACTTTTGCAAAGGAAGCTTTTGCAATTGTTTTATTTCCACCGGGCACAAAAGGCGCAGACAGCGGCACATCCAGCATTGCATTGTGATTGTAAACGATTACATAGGTTTCGCCGGGCTTAAAATTTTCAAGCCCCTTTACGGTAAGCGGGCAACCAATCATCCTAAGCCAAATACTAACCCAGCAGCGGGAAACCCAGATAAAATAATCCTGCCCCCGTTTTTCAGGAAAGAAATAAGAAAACATGGAGGGAATAAAAATGATTAAAAATGTTACCACAAAAGAAACCATTCCCCAAAAAGCCCAGATACGGGCAAAAATATTTAACGCAATATTTTCAGCACCGGAACTATTTTTTTTTGTTTTTAAATGCTGAACAGTTTTTTGCATATTGGTTTTAATTAGATTTTTATCCGCCTTTGTTGTACGGAATAAAAATTTGGGTTAAGGTGTTAATAATTTCCAGTCTATTGGCTGCAGCCCCTGTTCAGTAAGCAATTGATTGGTTTTTACAAAATGATTGCAACCAAAAAATCCCTGATAAGCACTAAAAGGCGATGGATGAGCAGCCTTTAATACATGGTGCTTGGTTTCATCAATCAGCGCTTGCTTTTCTTGCGCAAACTTACCCCATAATAAAAATATAATACCGCTTTTTTCATCGGATATTTTTTTTATAACTGCATCTGTAAAATTCATCCACCCTATTTTGGAATGACTGCCAGGCTCGTTGGCACGGACAGTAAGGATAGCATTTAATAATAGTACGCCTTGCTCCGCCCATTTGATCAGGTTACCAAATTCAGCCGGCATAGCTATACCAAGACTAGCATTGATCTCTTTATAAATATTCATTAAAGATGGTGGCGGTTTTACACCGCTTGGAACTGAAAAACTAAGGCCGTGTGCCTGTCCGGGATTGTGATAAGGATCTTGCCCGATAATGACCACTTTTACTTTGTGAAAAGGCGTTTGTGTAAAAGCATTAAAAATTAGTGGGCCGGGTGGGTAAATAATTTTACCGGCATTTTTTTCCATTTTTAAAAATGTAACTATCTCAAGAAAATAAGTTTTGGTGAACTCATTTTTTAATACCTCTTTCCACGAAGATTCAATATGTACATCCATTGCGTTGCAATTTGCATAAAAATACTAAACACATAATAAAAAGGAAATTAAAATATAATGGTTTGACTGGTATCAGCAACGCAGCACAGCTTAATAATATAATGACAGATTTTAAAGACTTGTTTTACGATAACAAAAAAGGCTCCATCTACTCCACCACAAACCAGGTATAAGTATCCGGTTCAATAGTAAAGTTTAGGCTGATAGCATAATTTCTATCAAGGGTATATTTTGCAGAACGACCGCTTTTGTCTTTTACTATTGCGGTTTGTGTAAGCCCGGTGTAATACAATGGCAACTTAATACTTCTTGTAATTTTATTTTTGGTGGGATTGTAGAGCATTACAAAACCCTTTTGTTTAAGTTGCGGATTTACATGCATAAACCCATCCCAGTCCCTGCCATCGGCACGGCGAAGTTGTATCATATCTGCATTTAATATTTCCCTGTATTTTTTGTACCAGTTGATAGTACCGGCCACCATTTGCCTGGTTGCTTCAGTATCGTACAAACGGGGGCCACGGTAACAGGCCTGCACTCCGGCGCCATAATACTGCACCATTAATTGTTCGTAATCTTTCAGGTGTTTGCTCAGTGGCTCCAGCACAGCAGTTTCATCACCTCCCTGGTATTTGGTGAGTGGAACAAAACCCCAACTCATTGAGCCAGTCTTTTCTATTGTTCCATCATGAATATTCTGACGGTTAAGGATTCGTTGCTGTTCCCTTGACAAAGAAAAATTTACTTCCCGGTAACCGATTGCAATTTTATTGGTACCGTCCAAAAAATACCAATCGGGTGCGTTGATATAAATTCCTCTTTCATTAAGCCAGTGATACAACTCCTTTTGTATTTCCATTTGTCTCCATTGCGAATCATCAAAACCTTTGTGCCCGGGATGTGAAGTTGAAGCGCAAACATCACCGGGATATGGGCCATCATTTTCCCAAATATCGAAACCGGTTTGTGCAAAAAAGTATTTTATTTTATCCCGGTAATTCAATCCCCATTTGCTGCCAAAGCAGGGTGCATTGCCAAAAAAGGCACCACCGGGTTTTCCTGTTTTAACATCAATTACATCATCCTCATCGCTGATGCGACGGCTGCTGAAAAGAGAATAGCCGCCTAACAATATTCCTTTATTATGTGCATAATCACTTAATATTTTCCATCGGTTGATATTTGCCGTTGAACTGTCCTCCATATTCAAATGACTGCCAAAACTTAGTATCACGGCTTCGTACCCGGTAGCCAAACATTGATTGATGGCACTTTTCACTTCGTCATCATTGCTGCTTACAAGATGCATAAAGATTGGATTTTGTGTGGTCCATGGCGCAACGGTGCAGTACATTTTGCGTAACATTAATCCCCTTCGCTGTCGATCGTAACTGTCCATCAATAACTCATGCGTTCTAACAGATTTAAACAATTCGTCCGGCTGCAATTCAATACCCGGTGCTTTTTCGGGATAGATTTCCAGCAGGCAAGGTGTTTCATAATTGTAATTAACCTGCGACGTATAAGCAGGATCGGTTTTCCAATGAGTGGTCTGATCGCTGATATCATAACGCATAGCATTATTGAAAGCGTAATTGGTTTCCACATAAATACCATGCTGTTTTTTCATTTCTTCAGGCTTACCTACTACTGCACTCTCCTCTTCTACTAGTCCCAATATTTCATTGACTACCCTATTAATTTTAAAAGTATTGTTACTATTGTTTTCAATTGAAATCCATTTCACAATCAATGGCAATCCATCATACAATTCGTACTGAACATTTACGATTATCCCCTTTAATGAAGCCAAAGAAGAGGCATACTTACATACCAATTGCTTGCCGGTTGCGCTTTTATTATTTGTTGCCCAGCGATTGTTTTTCCAGTTGATAAAAGATTTTAGCTCACTTACTTCATAAGACAAAAAATGAAAATCGCTGTCGTTGGCTGTATAGCTATTTATCCATTCCGGTAGCAGGTATGCATTTTCTTTTTGACCATGTAAACCGCCAACAGCATATACTTTTCCATCGATGGTTATGGAAGCTTCGGGCTTAATTGAACGCAATAGTTGTTGTCCATTTGCAAGATTGGTATAATCTGTACAAGCAACATTTGGCTGCAAACGAAATACTCGTTTTAGCAAACCATTGTACAATATAATATCCTTTCCATCGGTTGATGTATAAACTTGCGCCTTTGAAGTAACAGGAGTTACCAGCCAGTCCTGTTCCGTATTTTTATCATACTGTTTATTCCATACCGGCAAAATAGTTGTTGAAGTTTGCGCAATAATTTTAACTGCAAAACAAAATTGAAACAACAGAAGAACAACCGATATTTTTTTCATACAATCTTTTTAAAACACTCGTTAAAACAATATTCCTTGTGAAATAAATTATTTTCTATTCACCGTTAAATGAATAAGCTTCTACTTCGCTTAACAAGGCCGGTGTTGAATTTACAGGAAAACTGATAGTAAATTGAGTAATATTTTTAGCCGGAAAAGAGAGGATTCTTTTTCTGCCGATGGTGGTTCCTTTAATTTCCTCTACCCCTTTATCTGTAGAAAACGTGACAGTAAAATCTGCAATGGTTTGTCCAAGTTGAATGGCTTCCTGCAGCACGATGCAATTAACAATGGTTGGCTTTGTAAACTTCACCAATACTTTTGACTTTGATTTATCAATCGTTACAAAACTTGTTGCATCTCCATCATTCAGTTGCTGCGCCTTTGTTGATTTTTTTGCTGTAACAACAGATAGTTGTTGGTCTTTAATCAAATTATTCTTAAAATTATTGTCCAGTAATTTTTTAAAACTCATTAAAGCAATAGAATCGTTGTTGCTGATAAGTCCTCTGCCATTGGGTGGAATGTTCAATAATAAATTACCGCCACGGCCAACCGATTTTAAATACAAATCGAATAACTGAGCCGGTGATTTAACCATTGTATCTTCCTCCCTATGATAAAACCAACCCGGGCGGATGCTGACATCACACTCTGAAGGAATCCAGTTTTTACCAAACCTGTTTCCTACGTTCAAGGTATCCGGTGGCGGACTGCCTGCTCCCCTGGTAAACCCTGCTGTATCCAGGTAATTCCAATTGGTGGTTCCTGCAAAACCGCTTTCATTTCCAACCCACCGACAGTCTGGACCAATATCACTGAAGATGACTGTTTGTGGCGAAATTTTACGAACGAAATTTTCATAACGGCTCCAGTCATATACCTGTGTTTTCCCATTAGGTCCCTCGCCGTTGGCGCCATCCCACCACAATTCCCAGATGGGGCCGTAATTGGTAAATAATTCTTCCATCATATTTACAAAAACATCGTTGTATGCATCCGTTCCGTATTGCGGATGATTGCGGTCCCAGGGAGAAATATAGACGCCAAATTTTAATCCATATTCTTTGCAGGCTGCTGATAATTCTTTCAGCACATCACCTTGACCATTTCTCCAACTACTTTCTCTAACTGTATGAGCAGAATATTTACTGGGCCACAAACAAAATCCATCGTGGTGCTTGGCTGTAATGATGATGCCTTTTGCACCTGCAGCTTTGGCAAGTCGGCACCACTGCCGGCAATCCAATTCGGCAGGACTAAATATTTCCGCTTTCTCATCACCATGTCCCCATTCATTACCAGTAAAAGTATTGGGGCCAAAATGTGCAAACCAGTAATACTCCAAATTGTGCCAGGCCAGTTGCTGTTTAGTTGGCATTGGTGACTCATCTTTCTTTGGCTGAGCAAAAATTAGGGTACCTATAAAAGTTATTGCGGTAATAAACAGGATCGATTTTTTCATTTGGACTTTTTATTTTATTTAACTGCTGCCACTGCTGCAGCGCTGCTAATGTTGATGTAGCTATATTTAATAAGCGATGGGATATCTATTTAATTCAGCAAACTACTTATGCAAAATCATCGGCATCACGGTATGCTTTTATCAATGCAAGTTCTCCTTCTTTACCAGGTTTTACATTGCCATGCTCCATTCCCAATATGCCTTTGTAGCCTTTGGATGCAATGTGCTTAAAGATATTTTTATAATTCATTTCGCCGGTACCAGGCTCATTCCTTCCAGGGTTATCGCCAATTTGAAGATAGCCTATTTCGTCCCAGTTACTGTCCAAATTATTAATGATATTTCCTTCATTGCGTTGCATATGGTACATATCAAATAAAAATTTACATGCAGGGCTATTTACAGCTTTGCATATCATAGATGTTTGATCAGAATGACGGAGAAATAAATCAGGATTATCACTCAACGCTTCCAACACCATCACCAGCCCATGTGGCGCTAAAATATCAGCAGCCTTCCGAAGCGCATTGATAACATTGATGGTTTGAAAATCTACAGAAAGTGACCTTTCATAATTACCTGGCACCACAGTCATCCATTTGGCATTACAGCGTTTGGCCACTTCTACTGCTTCCTTGCAATCCTTTACCATCAAATCAATCCATTCCTGCTTACCCGTAGCTAAGGAGGTTTTCCAATGCCAGTTGTTGGACGTAATTACAAACACACCCATCGTCATGCCTAGCTTCGCCAGCGTATCGCCTATTTTTTTCTGTTGCTCAATAGACCTCCCCATCATGCCGTTATCTTCAATCGACCCAAAACCTGTACTGTGTGCAAATTTTATCTGCTCAATAAAATCATCTCCGGCATGATTTTTAAACATCCCATCATGAATGGCGTAATTCAATTTAAAACTTTTTTCTCCGGGGTTATTAGTTGTTGCTGTATTGATTGCAGATGCAGAAACGCCGGAAGTAAACAAAGCACCACCCGTTAATAATGCCTGCTGCATAAATTTTCTTCTTTGCATAGTTTAGTTTTTTGTGCCTTAAATTTACCAACAATTAATTATAAACACAGCCTATTGTTTACAAGGATATTTTTTGCCATCTTTTTTACAGCAATGGGTGTTACTGTAAAAGCGCAATTAAAGCGATATGTTTTTACCGAATCAAAAATGGGTTCGCCCTTTACAATTATTATGTACTGTACTGATAGCCTGCAGGCGGTAGAACTTGCAGGTAGAAGTTACAAACTGGTAGATTCTTTCAACAATATTTTTAGTGATTATAATAACAGCAGCGAACTGATGCAATTAAATGCAACTGCAGGATTAAATGCTGATCCGGTAAAGGTTTCGCCGGCCTTACTCGATATATTGCTACTTTCAAAAAATGCTTTTGAAATTAGCAACGGCAGTTTTGATATTACCATGGGGCCATTGGTGAAATTATGGCGCAGTGCAAGAAAAACAAAACAGTTGCCCAGCAAAGAAAAGATAGCAACTGCAAAAGACTTAACGGGTTTTGATAAATTGCTAATTGATAGTGTTAATAAACAAGTAACCTTTACTAAACACGGCTTAAGCCTCGATTTTGGTGGCATTGCAAAAGGATGGATAGCCCAAAAAATTATTGATTTTTTAAAGACTCAAAACATTGCGCATGCCCTGGCAGATGCAGGAGGAGATATTGCCATGAGTACCGCACCGGAAGGAACAAACGGTTGGACCATCGGGGTAAATATTCCTGAAAGGCGGGAGGAACTGTTAGACGAATCATTATTGTTACAAAACAAATCTGTTGCAACATCCGGCGATGCCTACCAGTATATAGAAAAAGATGGAAAAAGATATTCTCATATTGTTGACCCTAAAACCGGGTATGGAATTACCTTTCAACGAAATGTAACAGTGATAGCAAATGACGGCGCAACTGCAGATTGGCTGGCTACTGCTTGTAGTATTTTACCCGTAAAAAAGGCAAAAAAACTTGCCTTAAAAATGCGTGCTGAGTTGCTGATTGCAGAAAACCAAAAGGAAGAGATTGTATTTTACGCTACAAAAGGTTTTGCACAATATTGGAAACCGCAAAGGCAATAATATTTGTTTTGTTTTATTGCTTACCTTTCATTTGAAATAATTGCGCCACAAGTGAAAAAAATATTTGTACTATTCATAGCTATCTGTTGTTTTCAATTTATAAATGCACAGGATTCCGCCATAAATTTTTCAGCCTACAAGTTTGTTATTCCCGGTTCTTCCTTACAACATAGCATGGTACCAATTAGTGCTGGTAATTTTTTAATGGGAAGTAATAACGCCGAAAAAAACAGGAAGGCGGATGAAGGACCCCAACGCACAATTGCCATCCCGGCATTTTGGATGGGAGCATTTGAAGTGAGCAGAGATGAGTTTGATGTTTTTTTCGGTGACAAAAATATCAGCGCAAACTCAGCAATAGATGCTATTACAAGGCCAAGTCCGCAGTACATTGACTTTAGTTTAGGTATGGGAAAGGAAGGTGGTTATCCGGTAAATAGCTTATCGCAATATGCGGCTTTAATGTATTGCAGGTGGTTGTACAACAAAACTGCAATTTTCTACCGGTTACCTTCTGAGGCAGAATGGGAATATGCCTGCAGGGCAGGAACTACCACTGCTTATTTTTTTGGCAATGATGAAGCAAACCTGGGAAAATATGCCTGGTATAAAAATAACAGTGATGATAAATTTCACCAGGCTGGATTAAAATTACCGAATGCCTGGGGCCTGTATGATATACTGGGTAACGTAAGCGAATGGACGCTGGATCATTATGATGAAAAACGATTGGTAAACTGGCAGGAAAATACAGACAATGTTTTTGTTTCCTACAATAGAGCCCGTTACCCTAAAGTACTTCGTGGCGGGGGTTTTAATGATGAAGCCCACCAATTAAGAAGTGCCAATCGTTCTCAATCGGATCCCTCACTTAACAGAAGAGATCCACAGATACCCAAAAGTAAATGGTGGTTAACTGATGCACCTGCAATAGGATTCCGTATAGTACGTCCATTAACGCAACCGGGTGCCGATGAGGCGAATGAATTTTTTAAACAATACCTGGGGAAATAGTGCAACAAATTTTTGATTTGTGATCTGTGATCTGTGAATTTGGATTTTTTAATAAATATAAGATTAGATATTTTGTTCGAAAACTAAGGCTGGTTGTTATGGCCTTGAATAAAAAGTGCTAGAAATTTTCCACATCAGCCGTTAAGAAATCAAGGCTGTTTGAGCCGGCAAAATCTATAAATTATTTAACTCTTGCGGCGAGTTCCTTGATTTTATCCGCCGCGGCGGATTGATCTTTTTTGTTACTTTTTTGCATCAAGGCAAAAAAGTAAATAGAGGCTAACTAAATACCGACAAGGCTTTACAAACGAAGTAGCCAATACTATAAAATTTATTTCATCCTAAATAATTTCATTTTAATACTTCACATATAAAAAAATAAACCAATCAATTATGAACAACGATGCTACTAAATTTACAGGACATTCCCGAAGAGAATTTTTAATGCAGGGCTCCATACTTGCCGGCGGTTTAATTGCGGCGCCGCTTTTATCAAAAGCCAATTATTTTTCAGGCTCAGATGATGTTATTAAGATAGCATTAGTAGGTTGCGGCGGTCGTGGAACGGGAGCGGCCATGCAGGCATTGCTTAGTAAACAAAATGTAAAGTTGATAGCCATGGCAGATGCTTTCAGGGATAATTTAGATACCTGCTACAAAGAATTAATGAGTGATGATATTGCAGAATCTTCCGGAGGCAGAGGAACAGTTAAAGCAAAAATTGATGTTCCTGAAGAAAGAAAATTTACAGGCTTTGATGGTTATGAAAAAGCAATTGCATTGGCTGATGTTGTTGTTTTGGCTACACCCCCTGGTTTTAGACCCATTCATTTTGAAGAAGCCGTCAAGCAGGGTAAACATATATTTATGGAGAAACCGGTAGCCACCGATCCGGCAGGAATACAAAGAGTTTTGGCAGCAGCAGCAATAGCCAAACAGAAAAAATTAAACGTGGTAGTTGGGCTTCAACGGCACTACCAAAATTCTTATCGGGAACTATTTAAGCGCAAGGACATGATTGGTGATATTACATCTGCACAGGCATGGTGGAATAATGACGGAGTATGGGTAAGGCCACGTAAACCCGGCCAGACAGAAATGGAATACCAAATGCGAAACTGGTATTACTTCAACTGGCTTTGTGGTGATCACATTACGGAGCAGCACGTTCATAATCTAGATGCCGTTAATTGGTTTAAAGAAAGCTACCCTGTTAAAGCGCAAGGAATGGGTGGAAGGCAGGTAAGGAAAGGAAAAGAAAATGGTGAAATATTTGATCACCATTTTGTAGAATTTACTTATGCAGATGGCAGTATACTTAACAGCCAATGCCGCCACATACAAGGCACTATGAGTAAAGTGGATGAATTATTGATAGGGACAAAAGGTAAAATACAATGTGGTGCAGCCAACATTATAGATGCAAAGGGAAAGATTTTATACCAGTATGACAAGACCAAAGAAAACAATCCCTATCAAACCGAACACGATGAATTATTTGCTGCCATTGCAAAAGGCGAATACAAATTTGCTGATGCAGAAAATGGCGCCAAAAGTACCATGACTTCTATTTTAGGACGTATGGCAACCTACAGCGGACAAATGATTGAAATGGATAAAGCCATTAACTCCGGCATCGATATTCATCCAAAAATTTACGATTGGAATGCAACGCCACCGATAGTTCCCGACGCAGATGGCTACTATCCCATTGCTGTACCAGGTGTTACAAAATATTTTTAGCCTATAATGGAAAATATCAAAGGAGCGATTGTGTTTTAACAACTACATATTCGCTCCTTTTTCTTTTGTAATCAGTTACTACAATATTATTTGATGAGAAAAAATCGTGCGATCAATTCAGGAAAACAAAATAACGCCTCCGTATTTTTATACAACATTTACCGTCATCATTTCGTCAACATCAATTAAAGTCTCTTCAATCCCAAACCTGGTTCGTTGCTGCAATACAGAAAACCATCTTTCAAAATAAAACCACCGGTTACCCAGTCTTTACTCAAATCAAAACTACCATCAAGATCCAGGTATTTTGTATTGCTGCAACTGTATGCAACCTGCAGCGCAGCGGCAATGCTCACCATACTTTCATCATTGCAACCCCAGAATAAATCAATGCCGGCATTAGCTGCTATCAGTGCAATTTCCCTGGCTCCCCGAATGCCCCCACTTTTCATCAACTTAATATTAAAAATACCATAAGGCTGGGGAGAAAAAGAAAGCTGTAAAGCTGAGGTTGCATCAATCAATGATTCATCTGCAGCCAATAATTTCCTTTGAGATTCGTGTAGTGTTGCCAGTTCTTTTTCCTTGCCAACTGGCATAGGCTGTTCAATCAATTCCAATGAAAGATGACTGGTTTTTTTTATAAAATGTTGTAGTTGCAACAAATCATATCCCTGATTGGCATCTACCCTAACCTTTAAACTAGTACCAAAATGTTCGTTCAATTTAACTACCCTTTCAATGTCTTCTTCTACATTCAAACCTGTTTTAATTTTTACCACTTTAAAGCCGCTTGCATAGTGTGCTTTGGCCTCTTCCATCATGGTGGCAATATCTTTTATGCCGATGGTAACAGAAGTTGGCAACGGATAAGTTTTATGGCCATAAAATTCAACCACCGAAACACCAAGGTATTGACAGAATGCATCATGTAATGCAATATCTATCGCTGCAATGGTGCCTGGTAAATGTGGAAATTGTATCAGAGACTCATCAATAAGTTTGTTAAAATGGCGAATATCTCTGCCCACAAATTGCTGCACAAAACCTTGTTGAAGATTGGCCAATGTAACTGCTGGTGTTTCGCCTACTACTTCTGCAAAAGGATTGGCAGCGCCGATACCAGTAATTCCATTTTCGAGGGTTAATTCTAAAAAAATAATCTCCGTATCAACAATTGTTTTGTAGGCAATAGTGTAAGATTTTGTTAATGGCAATTGCTCCAGCCATACTTTTACTGACGTAATTTTCATGCAATATTTTTTATCAATGATTTAATGGAGGATACTATTTTTTCTACGCCTTGCTGAAGTGGTAATATAACAGGCAGCTGCAATTCAGCCTCGTATTGCTGTTGAAAATTTAATGCTTCTTCGGCGCTGCAATGTTCTGTATTCAACGCTACGGCTATAACGGTTGAACCATATATTTTTATAAGCTCAATTTCAGATGCCAGTGAATGAATGCTCCCCCACTCCGGTAAATCATCGTAGTATTTTCTTTTAGGCGCATGTACAAGAATTACATTTTTGGCGTTGCCGGATACCAGTAACTCCGAGCCACAAGGGCCACTGGGATTGCGTAAGGCAGATTGTCCTTCAATTAATATTACCGCCGCTTTGGTTTCTTTCCAGCAGGATACGATAGCATTTTCTAACTCGCCGGAAATAAAATCATTCAAGGTAGAATCAAAAATAAATCCATATTTACCCCCCTGCAACCAACCAGTTTGCCCGGTATAAATCATTTGAGCATTGATGCCTTCTGCAGCACATGCCACCATTACCAGCCTGCAGGTGGTTCTTTTACCCGATGCACAATCGGTACCGATTACAGCAATGATGGGAACATCCACTTTAAAAATATCTGCATTCCAGAAATGGAGTTCGTGCCGCTGCTTTGGTTTTCTTACGTCTATCAATTGAACATCGCATTCTTCTGACAATTTCACCAGCGAAGGAATATTAATCAAAAAATCATGCAACCCATTCACCAGCGAAATGTGATGACGAATACAGGATTCCAGTGTAGGAATAAAATGGGGCGGCAATTTTCCACCAATAGTTGCTATCCCGATGATGCAATAACTGATACCACCAATAGCAGCGATTGAGGCTTCAACATTTGCAAAAACAGGTATGTTACGATGTAACCCATCTAGTACTTCTCCTGCATCTTTGCCCGCATGCACACTGTCAATCACTGCTACTATTTCATACCGGTCAGTACCACGAATCAATCCATGTGCTGTCTTGGCATCTGTTTGATGAAGCATGCCATCCGTTAATACAATTGCTTTGGGTTTCATTGTTATTTATGTTCGATTAATAGGTGGTTTTGTTCAACTACATTTTAGGCGAATTAGTCTACCGAAGGCCAATATAATTCATCTTATTTACTTATAAACTCACCGGGATATTTTTGCAAGGATGTTTTATCCTTGTACACCAACTCGCCATTTACCCACACTTGTAAAATTCCATCCGACAACGCTTTTGGATTTTGAATACTGGAATTATCCATCACCGTTTCAGGATCAATCAACACTAAATCGGCATAATATCCCGCTGCAATAATTCCCCGGTTTTTTATGCCGGTATGTTCGGCGGCCAATGCTGTCATTTTATAGATCGCATCTTCCCATGTCATAATTTTTTTATCTTTTACATACCTGCTCAAAACCCTTGTAAAACTTCCATATCCCCTGGGATGCCCGCCATTAGCGCCATCAGAGCAAATATTGGTATGGCCCCATGCAAGAAAACTCATCACATCCTCATCTGACATGGACTTGCCCATGATGGTTTCCACACCGCCTGCATCCGGATGCTGTTTTTGATAAGCTGCTGAAGCAGCCACTAAATACAATAGTGTTTTGGCAGCTGATTCATTTCTCAATTTAGCAATAGCAGCTACCGTCATTCCTTTGTATGCAGTGTCTGCTGCAAAACGAACCATCACTGATCCTTCGGGATCAAACAAATGTTCTGTAGCGTAGGTTGCAGCTTCCAAACTCGTAAAATCTTTTTTAGGAAACAGTACCCTAAGTGTGCTGTTCCAGAAATCATAAGGGTAACAATCAGCCGTAATATCTATGCCTTCTGAGCGGGCCGTTTGCAATGCTGCCAGCAACTTTTCGGCAGTACCCCAATCATCTTTTAATGCAATTTTAATATGAGAAATTTGGACCGGTAATTTTGCTTCCCGGCCAATCTGGATGATTTCATCTACGGCATCGGCCATGTTGATATCCTCACTTCGTATATGGCTGATGTACCTGCCATTTTCAGCAGCAGTTACTTTGGCCAGTTCAATTACTTCATTTCGGTTGCTGTAAAATCCTTCCTCATATTCCAACCCGGTTGAAAGGCCAAGGGAGCCTTTTTGTAAATCATCTTTTAACAGCAGTTTTATTTTTTCCATCTCTTCTTTAGTTGCAGGTCTGTTCAATTGATCTGCACCCATTATTTTTTCCCGGATACTGGCATGACCCGTGTAGGTGGCAACGTTTATTGCAGGAGGAGTTCTTTTTAATTCCGCTTTGATGCTGTCAACGGGGTCGCTGCCTCCGTCCTGTCCGGCAACAATGGTAGTAATGCCCTGGTTCAATGCTGCCAGTGCTTCGGGATATTTTGATAAGGAACCAGCCAGGTGACTATGGCTGTCAATAAAACCAGGAGCCAATATTTTACCGTTGCCATCAATTATTGATTCGCCTTCGAATGGTTGCAGTTTTCCCACAGCAATAATTTTTTTTCCTTGTATTCGTACTTGTTCATTTCTTGCAGGTGTACCGGTGCCATCCATCAGCTTAATATTTTTGATCAATATGGTTGGTTGAATATCCAACTTTTTACCCTGTAAAAAATCTCTTGCCGCACGAATGCCCCACCCGTTACTGCCGCTGCTGAGTTCAATAATGGTTCGTTTATTTTTTGTATCTCTGTAAATTAAATTGGCAAAACCACCCCATCCGCCCGTATGAGCATATTCTCCGGGACGGTCTTTTTCAATGCCCCAGCCAAAGCCATATGGATAAGTGGTTCCATCTTTTAATTTTACCGGTTGAAAGGCTTCATCCAAAGTTGATTTCTTTACCAATTTTTCTGTGTACAAACTTTGCTCCCATTTGTACAAGTCTTCCACAGAAGAATAAATATTACCATCGCCTGTAACACCATCAAACGGAGTAAGGTCATTTAGTTTTCGCTTTTCACCCAACTCCTCAAAACCATAAACATGATTGACAGGAACAACCGGCATGAGCACATGATACATATATGTATCTTTTAACCCAAGAGGAACTGTGATATTCTTTTGCAAAAACGTAGCCATGGGCATTTTACTGATACGCTCAATAATACTCACCAGCAAGGTATAGTTGGTATTACAATAATTCCATTTAGTACCGGTGGCAAAATCAAGCGGCGGTTTTTGGAGTGAAAATAATTGTATCAATTTTTCATTGGTAAGTGTGTCCAGCGGGCTTTTATATCGTTGAAAAACATCAAAGTATTCCGGAATACCGGATGTGTGTGTCATCAGGTTACGGATGCTGATACTATCATAAGGCAATTCAGGGATATACTTTTTGCAATCATCGTCTAGCTGTAATTGTCCTCTTTCTTTCAACATCAATATACTCATGCAAATAAACTGTTTGGTTACCGATGCCAGGTTAAATGCCGAAGTGGTTTGCAACGGCTGATTGGTTCGAAAATCAACAACACCAAATGCTTTTTTGTAAACAATCTTCCCCTTTTCTGCATATAAAATAGTTCCGTTAAAACGATTGGTTTTATAAAGAAGGGTTAGGGCAGAATCCAGTTTTTTAACATCCCCTGTAGATTGCGCCCGTGCCATAACAAATGAAAGAGCGGCGAAAAGAAAAAGAGATAGCTTAATCATATTATTTATGTTTTAAGCTAAAGTTAACAGTAAAAAGGGAGAAGCAGAGACTCAGTGTTTCAATGACTTTTTAAATAACTTTTAAAAAAGGTTTTCAAAAAGATAACGACGATTCTTTATAAATAAATAATTAGCATTATCAATAATAAAATATTAAATTTAAAGCCCCTTTCTAAAGAAACGATAGATGCAAAAAGCATTTAAAACCAATTGTTTTAATGAATTTTGGATAGGTGGGCGTAGCTTTTAATAATCCAATTATTCGTTGTTAAACGATGTATTTAATTACACGAATTAACTATAAAACAATTGTTATGAATAAGTATCACGATCCGGCAATTCATGCCCCTGCTTTAGATTCTTCAGTACAGGAATTTACAAATTACAACAATAGATATCTGGAGAATAATGAAAGTAAGGCAGGTGAAACTAAAAAAGATGTGACCGCAAAAATTGTAACAGTAAAATCCAGCGACAAAAAAAAATGGATGAAACAATTCCAAGCGGATTCTGAATGCAAGGCTCCATCAGATACGGAAAATCAAAAGATGTCCTTTAATAATGATATTCTCCGTCTAAGTATAAAGAATGGCGAATTTGTTTACGCACGTGCCAATGACATTATTATGATTGAAAGTTGCGACCATATGGTAAAAGTGCACCTGGGAATCGAGAATAAAATTAAATTAACAACCCGTCAAAATACTTTAAAGGATTTTCTGTTAAAACTTCCTTCAGCTCAATTTATTCGAATTGGCCGCTTTTGTGCCATCAATATCCAGCGGCTATCCGGGGGTAATTGTAATAAACAGACTTTTGAATTTGATTATAAAATCTCCATAAAACCCAAACATACAATTCCCAATAAAATCTTTAGTGTTATTGGCAATTAAATAAAACTTTTCACGTGTCTATTTTTTGCTTTCACGTATTTAATTGATGTGTTCACGTTATTCTGCTTGTATTAACATACACTTGTTTCTATGTTTATACAGCCTGTTGGTTTTAACGCTATTTAATAAAACCTGCAACATAAGCGATAACAAATCTTACCCGTTATTACTTTTTAATAGTTTAGTGATTAAGTCATGTTATAGTCATTCTTTCATTTATGTTTAGAGGATTTAGAAATTTAGATGAAGACCTAAATAGCAGTCTATTAATAACAGCATTCAATTAAAAGAAAAGCTTTAATCAGGATTGATTAACAGGCTTTAAAATAACCAACCAATATCTTATTTTCAGATAACTTTTACGCTAAATGGCGCATGGCTTTTATTCATGAAATGGTTTGTAATAAAATCTTCTTTGTATTACATCTTAAATTAGTTCTTAAACAATATTTTTTAAAAACACAAGACGTACTATTAATTCAAATCAAGATTAATCTTTAATAATACCAGCTACTATGATCTTTCAGGCTTGTGATATAATACGAACAGAATTGATAGCCGGAGGTGTACCTGCCGAGTTAGGAAATATTGGTGAAATACTAGCAGGTAATAATCATGGTGCAGATAATAATATTGTAATTTCTCTTATCAATATAGAAGAAAACAGGATTTCAAGAGATCCCCTAAATTATGTAAGAAATGGGACGGACATTTTAATGAAAAACCCGGCAGTTCATTTAAATCTAACCTTGCTTTTTACTTCTGTAAGAGAAGTGGGTGGTTATGGATTGGCTTTACAAAGCATACAGCAAACTATTGGATTTTTTCAAAAAAAATATGTATTTGATCATACCAATACAGCGTTGCTCGATGCTGGCATAGATAAATTAATTTTAGAAATGATCAGTTTTAATATGGAACAATTGCAGCAATTATGGTCGATGTTGGGCGGTAAATACCATCCGTCGGTAGCATATCGTATAAGAATGATTACGGTAGATAGTGTAACTAATACAGCAGGCCCGGTAATAAAGGAGATAGAGGCTATTCATCATTTAAAATAGTAATTGCGTGGATTCAATAAAGACGATATACAAAGAATTGTTTAATGTAAAATTGGCACATAAGGCATACGCTTCAGCTAATGCCAATAGTATATTTAATGAGGTACAAGTAACCCCGGATGATAATACCCGGGCATTATTTAAACGATACGAAATGGACTACCGCTGTGTAGACAATATGATTGTTTGCTTTATAAGAAGTGAACTTTTATCTCCCCCGGCAAAAGAACCCAAAAAATCGTACGTGCTGTTGGTTGAAGCCTTTAAGATTAGATTTTTATTAAAAGCTACTAAGGGATTTATAGGCAAAACATATGTAGCAGCAACAGGAAGTAAAACTGTTTATTACTTTACTAACAAAATTAATAATGTACAAAGCAGCAACAAGTACATTACCAAAATAATTGAAAATTTTAACGCTGCAAGCAGCTATGATGCTGGTACCATTGTAAACAGTGCGGGTGCATCTTTTGCCGCAGTACAGCCAATAAAAAGTACAGATTCGATCGCCATAACCAATACTGCTTTCTGGAAAAAAATTTTACCCGTTGAGCAGGTTGTGAATAATGCAGACTTGCAAGAAACAGCAGTAGTGAAACCAACCGAGAATTGCTTTGCGGTAGTAGATATTTTTAACACCGGCACTACTAACACAACATATAATTTATTTGGTAGCAGCATGGAGTTGCTTAGCCCTTTATATACCATTCCATTTAAAAGTAAAATATAAATTTGATCACATCATCATTAAACTATTAAAAAAATGTCTCAGATTAACGAAACCGCCATTAAAACGCCGGGAGTGTATGTAAATGAAATCCCCTCATTTCCACCTTCGGTTGCACAGGTATCCACAGCAATACCCGTTTTTATTGGCTATACAGAAAAAGCTATTGATGCTGCAGGCAATTCGCTCACAAATAAGCCTACCAAGATTTTCTCGCTATTGGAATATGTCCAATATTATGGCAAAGCATTCAATGAAACTGACATTAACGTAGCCGTAAATAAAACAACAGCCGCAGGTGTGGTAACGTCTGTAACTGCCAGTGCTGCTATTGTAACGCCATCTGCCCACAACATGTATTACTCAATGCGGTTGTATTTTGATAATGGTGGTGGCCCTTGTTACATATTATCAATGGGCGCTTTGGGGATTGCAGGAACCATTACCAATACCGATTTGGATAACGGCCTTACCATTGTTGAAGCTTATGACGAACCTACCTTGATCATCTTCCCCGAAGGCCATGCTATTAGTGAGATTAACTATTATACTTTAATTGGAAAAGCTATAGACCAATGTGCCAAGCTACAGGATCGTTTTACACTGGTGGATGTTTATCCAATGGCGGCGTTTACAACCACTACGGCAGCTATAACACAATACCGTAGCAGCTTTGGCAAAACTACCAATCTTAGTTATGGGGCTGCCTATTACCCTTATTTAAAAACTACACTTGGCTACCAATATCTCGATACCGATGTAGATGTAACAATTACTACTGATGGTGTAGCAGCAGGCTCGGTTAAATTAAACACCCTTTTGGCAGGTGATAAAGCCACTTACTTTACAGCAGTTGGGGCTATTCAAAAGTTAGTAATCTCCTTGCCCCCTTCCGCTGCTGTTGCAGGTATTTACGCTGCTGTTGATGGCTCAAGAGGTGTTTGGAAAGCTCCTGCCAATGTATCACTTACTTCTGTTTTTGATATTGCAGATATTGTTACCGATCAGGAACAGGAAACAATGAACATTGATGCAGATTCCGGAAAATCTGTGAATGCAATCAGAGCATTCTCCGGCAAAGGAATTCTGATATGGGGCGCCAGAACGCTGGATGGCAACAGCAATGAATGGAGATATATCTCTGTGCGTCGTTTCTTTATTATGGTAGAAGAATCCGTTAAGAAAGCAACCGGCCAGTTTGTATTTGAACCCAATGATGCCAATACCTGGGTAAGGTTAAGAGCCATGATTGAAAATTACCTGACACTTTTATGGAGACAAGGTGCACTAGCTGGAGCCAAACCAGAACATGCATTTTTTGTAAAAGTTGGATTAGGACAAACAATGACCGCCATTGATGTTCTGGAAGGAAGATTGATTGTGGAAATTGGCATGGCAGCAGTTCGTCCGGCTGAATTTATTATACTTCGTTTCATGCACAAAATGCAGGAATCATAATGCTGTCGGTTCAGTAATAACCCCATCCAGCCTTTAGCTATTAGGGCTGGATGGTATTCATAAATCATAATTAACAAATCACAAATCATAAATCAAATTATCATGGCAACATATCCCATACCTAAGTTTCATTTTCGTGTTGAATGGGGTGGAACACGTATCGGTTTTACAGAAGTAACCGGTTTGGAAGTAAGTACAGATGTTATTGAATACCGGGATGGCGCAAGCCCCGAATATTCAAAAATAAAAATGCCGGGTATGCAAAAGTTCGGCAACATTACCATGAAGCGTGGCACTTTCGCACATGATAATGAATATTACAATTGGTGGAATACCCATGCCCTAAATACAATTGAGCGAAGGGATATTACCATTTCGTTGTTAAACGAAAGTCACGAGCCTGTAGTTGTATGGAAAGTGAAAAATGCATGGCCTGTAAAAGTACAATCAACCGACCTTAAGGGGGATGGTAATGAAGTTGCAATTGAAACTATTGAAATTGCCCACGAAGGCCTTACCATACAAAATGATTAAGCATGGATCTTTTTGCACCACCGGTTGGATTTCACTTTTTAGTTGTGTTTGAATTATTCCCTCAAACCCCGCAGGACTTTCGCTTTCAGGAAGTATCGGGGCTTGATGTGGAGATTGAAATGGAACCGGTAAAGGAAGGTGGCCAAAACAGGTTCACCCACCAGTTGCCTGTAAGAAACCGTTATACAGATATTACCTTAAAACGGGGACTTTTTATTGGATCTGGAATTACACTGTGGTGTAAAAATGCAATTGAAGATTTCCTGTTTGTTCCTACCAATGTATTGATCTCGCTGCTAACCCCGGAGCATATTCCATTACAATCGTGGTATGTAGTAAATGCGGTACCCAAAAAAATACAGGTATCTAATTTTAATGCCCAGGAAAATTCGGTAGTAGTTGAGTCGTTGGTTTTAAGCTATAATTATTTTACAACCATTGGTGTGGAATCATTAATTAGTGGTGCTGCGTCCCTAAGTGCAAGTGTTTCAATCTAAATTTTTTTTATGCCGATAGAAATAAAAGAACTGCTGATTAAAGCGGTTGTATCTGATACAACCAAACAAAATAATAGTCAGCCTTCAGACATAAATATGGCTAAAATAAAAAAAGAATTGACGAAGGAAATTACGGAGAAAGTATTACGCATACTTAAAGAAAAAAATGAACGATAATGATAGGCAAGCTGGATAAAATGCAATTGCAAGCATATACTGATGAAGCCTTTTCCACAAAAAAAGGAGAACCATTTACTGTGCTGATAAACCCGGAAGCTTATACAATTAAATATAAGATAAATCAAACTGAGAGCCAGGGGCAGGGCACATCTCACCCACAATTAATTTTTAATAACATTGCTGCACAGGATATACATTTTGATTTCGTTTTTGATAGTTCGGGTGTAGTGGTAGAACCGGCTTTGTTACAAATTGGCATTGTAAACCCGTTTGCTGAAACAAGCAATATAATTGAACAAATTGAGCTGTTTAAACAGTTGATGTTTTACTATCAAAGCGAAACCCACCGTCCAAATTTTGTTGCTATCAAATGGGGAACATTGTTGTTTAAGGGACAGATGATGTCGATGGATATTGACTATAAATTATTCAAGCCAGATGGCACCCCAATCCGGGCTATTGCAAAGGTTGATTTTAAAGGATCAATTGAAGAAGATCTTCGGGTGGCAAAAGAAAATTCCTTATCGCCTGATATAACCCATCAACGCTTATTTAAAGCGGATGACCGGTTTGATTTGGTTGTAGCCAGGATATACCAAAACCCTCAATACTATATTGATGTGGCAAAAGCAAATGGGCTCACAGGTTTTCGGAAAATAAAAACAGGGACAAAATTGTTTTTTCCACCGGTTGAAAAATAATACAAACTCTTTATGGCTGTTTCACGAACCATACCATCGCTGGCCAACCCCGACCTGCTAACTTTTACCATAAAAGTAGAAGGAGAAGCCATATCACGGGAACATCATATTGCAAGTATTTCAGTTCATAAAGAAATAAATAAAATAGCTACAGCAAGCATAAAAATTTTTGATGGCACTCCTTCTGAAGAAACTTTTGCAGCTAGTAATCTCGATCTCTTTATTCCTGGTAAAAATATTGAGATTGCCTTGGGCTATCATTCCCAGGAAGCAACCGTATTTAAAGGTGTTATTGTAACCCACTCCAATACAATCAGTTCTTCTTCTTCAGAATTGTTGATTGAGTGTAAAGATGCTGCTGTAAAAATGACGATTGGCAGAAACAGCAAGCATTTCAACAATGTAACAGACAGTGATGTGGCAGACGAACTGATTGGTAAATACGCCGGCGTTACTGCCGATGTAACATCAACTTCCATACAACACAAAGACCTTGTACAATACGATACTACCGATTGGGATTTTATTGTTTCACGGATGGACAGCATCGGCAATATCTGCCTGGTTAGCGATGGAACATTCGCCATCAAAAAACCAGCGTTAAGCGAAGCTGCAAAACTGGAAATTTTGTATGGTGCCACTATTTTGGATTATCATGGGGAAATAGATTCACGCAAGCAATATAAAGGCGTACAGGCTGCTGCCTGGAATTTCACTTCGCAGGAATTAACGGAAGTGGATGCAGCAGAACCAACGTGGACCGAAGGAGGAAATATCAGTAACAGCACATTGGCAGATACCATCGGCTTAGAAAAATACAAATTGATCCATTCCGGAAAAATTACACAAGATGAATTGCAGGCATGGGCAGATGCGAAACTCATGAAAAACAGGCTGGCAAAAATACGTGGCTCAGTAAAATACCAGGGAAACACAGATCTGCTTCCTGGCGATTTTATCAGTTTGAATGGCGTGGGAAACAGATTTAACGGAAAGGCAATAGTTGCTGCTGTTCATCATAATTGTATTGATGGAGATTGGACAACGGAAGTAAATTTTGGTATGGAGCCCGACTGGTTTGCCGAAACGGTGGCTGTAAAAAACCCACTTACACAAAAAGGGTTAATCCCATCATTGCAGGGCCTGCAGGTGGGGATTGTAACAAGCCTTGAAGATCCGGATGGAGACAATCGGGTACAAGTAAAATTACCTATAGTAAGCAATAGCGAAGATGGAATATGGGCAAGAGTTGCTACCCTCGATGCCGGTAACAACAGGGGTACTTTTTTTCTGCCCGAAATAGGTGATGAGGTTATAGTTGGCTGTATCAACAACGACCCATCCCATGTAGTGATATTGGGAATGGTGAATAGCAGCGCATTGCCTGCACCATTAACGGCAGCAAATGCAAATAATGAAAAAGGTTATGTGAGCAGGGAAAAAATAAAAATGATTTTTAATGATGATGAAAAATCCTTCAAACTGGAAACGCCGGGTGGTAATAAAATTACCTTGAGCGACCAGGATGGACTGATAAAAATTGAAGACCAGAATGGAAATAAAATCACGATGGAATCGGCAGGCATCACTATAGAAAGTGCTGCTGATTTAAAATTGAAAGCAACCGGAGATGTAACCATCGAGGCGGTAAATATAACAGTAACGCCTTCATCCAATTTTTCGGTAAGTGCAGGTGGTGCGGAAATAAAAGCAGGAAGTGGAAGCGTTTCTTTGAAAGCGCCTACTGCAAAAGTAGAAGGCTCCGGCATGACAGAAATTAAAGGTGGACTGGTAAAAATAAATTGATATGCCATTTGCAGCAAGAATAACCGACATGCATGTTTGCCCCATGGTAACAGGCGTGGTGCCACATGTAGGTGGGCCGATACTTCCGCCGGGTGCGCCAACTGTTTTAATCGGTGGTTTACCTGCAGCCTGTGTGGGGGATATGTGTGTTTGTGTTGGCCCACCTGATAGCATTGTAGCCGGATCGGGAACAGTATTGATAGGTGGCAAACCTGCAGCAAGAATGGGTGATTCAACAGCCCATGGAGGCACAATCATTTTAGGTTGTCCAACTGTAATTATAGGTGGATGATTTATAAATGTTTTGTAAGAATTCTATAATTATTGAGAGGAATCACAAAATAAAATCTGACGAAAATTAAGCAACAAAAAAATGAAGACGTTCAATTCTTTTCTAGGAACAGGATGGGGCTTTCCTCCAACATTTAGCAAAGACAGCTTACAGGTAGGCATGCTGAGTGATGAGGAGGACATTCAAAGCAGTTTAGAAATTTTATTATCAACCCGGCAAGGGGAAAGAGTGATGCTGCACAAGTACGGTTGCAACCTGGATGAAATGGTTTTTGAACCCATGACAACCACTTTTAAAACCTACATAAAAGATATGATTCAAACAGCTATTCTTTATTATGAACCAAGGATAGATGTAAAAAAAATAACGCTGGATGACAGCAGGGATGCAGAAGGCGTGATACTGGTAATAATAGAATACGTAGTGAGAAGCACCAATTCCAGATACAATTTTGTTTATCCTTTTTATAAAAATGAAGGAACACAAGTAAAAAAATAATGGCCAACACTTGTACAGATACCAATACGATGAACCGCTCTGGCAGCAGCCAGTTGCAAAGGGTGATGAATGCCCTGATGCCGGCAAATGCAAAGGTAGATGAACGTGATTTTGCAGACCTGATACTGTTTGCAAAAAAGTATGCTGCTTATCTTTCTTATTATAAGGAAACGAATGTTGCAGATGGCAATTGGCAGGCATTGATGTCGATGGATATTTCGGTAACGTTGGCATCAATTTCAAAAACAGCTGTAGCTGTTTATGCAGATTATCTTAAAATAATCTACAATAATATTCAAGATGCGGCGGATGAAATAGAAAGAAAAAAACATTTTAAAACCATTTTCGATTTTATCTATTCTGTTGCAATAGAGCTGGACAATTATTACCGGGAAGTACCGGCCGATTTTGAATTTAAAGAATACTTTTCCAGTACCATCAGGGCTAAATTGCAGGATCCTTTGCAGCGACTGATTGGTTACTACGGAAAATTTGTAACTGATAATTATATTGACAATACGTCTGTATTTATCCCAACCGATTCGCCGGTAAAAATCACCCTGGCACAAAATTTTTCAATAGCTCAGTTAAGTCCTGTCTGGGCTTCGGGCTTACCTGTTCCGATGATTGATTTAAGTGTACCTGCACCTTTAGACGTAAGCAATTCCATTTACCACATCATTACCCATAACCTGTTTAATGCACAACTGGATATTTTCTTTAAAACATTGAGCAACCTTGTTACACAGGCTGGAAAATTTTTAGATCAAACATTAACAGATTTTCCAACACATACACCCCACTATGCATTGTATATTACCTTTCTTCATTTGTTTAAAAAAGCGCAGGATCAATTAAACCTGTTTGCAGGTAAGCATCTTGACTTTTATTATAAAGATATTTTACAGCTTAAAACAAAAGAAGCTATTCCCGATAGTGTACACCTGATAATGGAACTTCAAAAAGGCATTAGTCAACATTTAATAAAACAAGGCAGTTTATTTAAAGGTGGAAAAGATACAGATGGAATAGAAATTAACTATGCTGCTGAAGAAGAAACAGTCATTAACAAAGCAACAGTTAAAAGCCTGCAAGCCGTTTTTGTTCAGCCAAATATTAAGGCGGGTAAATCGTTTGAAACAGTCTATTCATCATCGATTGCAAACTCCGAAGATGGACAGGGAGCAAAGCTGCAAAGCGCCAATAGTGAATGGTTTCCATTTGGGAATCCTGATAAAATAAAAGAAGCTTCTTTGGGATTTTTAATCGCATCACATTACCTATACCTGAAGGAAGGCACCAGGACTATCAGCATTCAATTCACTTTTGCTGAATCGTTCACTGTTAGTTCGGCCGATTTACTAAGTGCATTTAACATTGAGTTAACCGGAAAAAAAGGATGGCATCCAATCTCAAGCTACACTGCAGTTGTAAACAATACCAGCAAAACGATTTCTTTTACAATGAAATTAGAAGGGGATGCACCACCCATTGTTGGTTATACAGAAAAGGTACACAAGGAATCGTATACAACCGATCTTCCCCTGATGCGATTTATTTTAAAGAATGAACGCAACGTTTTTAATATTTACAAACAACTAAAAAGCATCCAACTAAATAAAATAAATATTGAAGTATTTGTAGAAGGAATTAAAGATGTCATCATTCAAAATGATGAAGGCGCATTGGACCCGTCCAAACCATTTACCCCTTTTGGAACACAACCAAAAGTGGGCTCGTCTTTTATTGTCGGCAGCAAAGAAATATTTCAAAAGAAACTGACACAATTAGGTCTTGTAATAGATTGGGACGATGTCCCCGATAGTCTTGCTGATCAACTGGATGAAGCCTTACATGAGTATGAACGAACGCTGAGTTACCTGGATGTAAAGCGTAAGTTTCATACAGTAAAAACATTCGTATTGAGCAAAGGCAAATGGAGCCTGCTGGATTTACAAAAAGGGATTTTTATTGAAGATAATTTGTACAATGTAATCTTTGACTGGACGAGGCCGCAATCCAAATATGCCAACAAAATTTCACAGGCTGATATTGAGCATGCAGTAATAAATATTACACCCGGCGGTATATATCCCACTAAAAAAAATTATGATAAAAACGAAGCCTTTACCAATAACTCAATAGACGGGTTTATTAAGATTGATTTAAACTCGCCGGATTTTGGACACAGTGCCTACCCTGCCGCATTGCGCAATGCAGCACAGAGCGTAACAGTTGCGGTTACAGGTGCAGGTACCGCTAATATGACAATGAAAGTTTCGCCTACATCTACCATTCCAAAAGAACCATATACGCCAACCGTAAAAAGCTTTTCAGTCAATTATAAAGCCTCGGACGAAATTGATTTACAAACCTCCTCTTTACAAACCTTCGAAGGGAAAGAAGGCAACTTTTTTCACTTGTCTCCTTTTGGCTTTGCTGAAATAAACAAATTGATTCAACCGACAGTTTCCATTCTTCCGGGATATCAAAATGAGGGAGAATTGTATGTAGGATTTGAACACCTCATTGCATCATCCACATTAAAAGTATTATTCCAGATTGCAGATGGCACTTCAAACCCATTAAAAGAGGAGACTACGATTGACTGGTATTATTTATTTAACAATAATTGGATACAATTTGAAAAAACAGCACTGATAGACGCTACAAAAAACTTCACCCAGTCCGGAGTGGTAACATTTATTTTTCCTGAAAATATTAATACCGGCAATTTGTTATTTGATCCGTCTTTATCCTGGATAAAAGCTGCGGTAAAAACCAACTCAGATGCAGTATGCAAACTCATCAGCATACAGGCGCAGGCTGTTAAGGCTACACTAAAAGTTGACAAAGAAAAAAATATTTATTTTAAGAAAATGCTGCCGGCAAACAGCATCAGTAAATTATTGATTGCAGATGCGGCAGTAAAAAAAATCAGTCAGCCTTATGATTCATTTAACGGCAGGTTGAACGAAGCTGGCAGCCAGTTTTACACCCGTGTAAGTGAGCGCCTGCGCCACAAGCAACGGGCAATAACCGCCTGGGATTACGAAAAAATAGTGCTGGAACAATTCCCTTCTATTTACAAAGTAAAGTGTATCAACCATACCGGATTAATATCAGGCAAAAATCCCAATACCAGCAAATACAGCGAAACTGCACCGGGCTACGTTACTGTTGTTACCATTCCGGATATGCGCAACTTATCATTTAAAAACCCTTTGAAACCTTACACCAGTATTGGATTGTTGACAAACATTAAAGACTATCTCTCCAAATTTACTTCGCCGTTTGTGAAGCTGCATGTATTAAACCCAAAGTTTGAGGAAGTTCAGTTTCAGTTTGATGTAAAAATTACACCTCCCTTAGATGAATCATTTTATGTAAAGCAGTTAGGTATTGATATAGAACAATTTCTTTGCCCCTGGGCTTTTGGCAATGAAAAAGATATTGAGTTTGGTGGTAAAATTTCCAAATCGGTTGTATTGAATTTTATAGAGGAAAGATATTATGTTGATTATGTCATCTGCTTTAAAATGAATCATTTTATTGACAGAGGAATTGGTAGCCACAAGGAATTCTACGATGTGGAAGAAGCGGTAACAACAACAGGTATTTCAATCCTTGTTTCTTATTATGATGAAGCAACAAAAACTCGTCACCTTATCAATGCAGGCGCACCCTGCCCATGCTAATGGAACAACAAACAATCATACCAAAACAGGCTAAACTTTCTACTGTAGAAGATTATGAGCTGTTGAGAAAAACCGGTCGTGATTATATTGAAAACCTCGGTAGTGACCTATGGACAGATTATAATGCGCATGATCCCGGCATTACCATACTTGAAGCATTATGCTACGCCATTACAGAATTAGGTTACCGGTGCAAAATTGATATTAAAGACCTGATAACAGGTGCCGATGGAAAAATAGCTGACACACAAGCGTTTTATACCTCCAAAAATATACTAACCTGCAGCGCTCTAACCATCAATGATTACCGCAAACTGCTGGCAGATATTATTGGGGTTCACAATGCCTGGCTTTATGCCGATGACAGGGATGTTTTGAAAAATGGTCAACAAATCCCCATCAATGAAATACCGCTTTATGCAGATTGCAAACATGATCAATTAACTACTGATACTACACCCCACCCACTTTTTTTATCAGGGCTATATAGGGTATTGATTGATCTTGATAATGACGACCAATTTGGGGATTTAAACAAAGCTGATATCGAAATTTTTAATCCGGTTTCTACTATCCTGATTGATTCAGTTCCTAGATTTAAAGCTGGCGACATCAGCTTTACAATGGAGCTTCCCTACATCAATGAAGTAGATTTTGATTTTGTAAATGCAGCATCCGACATCGCTCACATAACTACAATAGAAGTTAAGCAACAAGATGCCAAATGGAAATGTACTGTTACAACTGATGCAGTTGCAGCTTCACTTACTTTTATTGTTACGATCAATTTAAAACCATCGGGCAAAAAAATTGAACTGGCAGACATGCAAGCTTTTTTCACAAAAATATATGTAAGCCAGATTTTTTATCAGTACGGGAAAAAGATAGAAAAAATCAATTCAATTCTACTGCTTGTTAAAAAAACATTGAATGCCAGCAGGAATTTATGTGAAGATTTTTTAAAAATAGAAACTATCCGGGATGAGGAAGTGGCCATTTGTTGCGATATTGATGTAACCCCCGATACAGACATGGAAGCGGTGCAGGCCGAGGTATTTTACCTGATAGAAAATTACCTGAATCCATCCATTAACTTTTACTTGTTAAAAGAATTGATGGCGAAAAAGATTCCGGTAGATGAAATCTTTCAGGGACCTAAATTAAACCATGGA
>JBBQEA010000015.1:0-37488 GCA_038320245.1 Chitinophagales bacterium
TGGTTAAATCCCTGTATGTAAAATTCTGAGCTACCGCTAGCAGGTTTTACCGTGCCGGCAGTTTTATTAACTTCTATTTTGCAAGCTCTTGGTGTGCCAGCCGCCTGAAAATAAGTTTCATTGGACGATCCTGTAAATGTAATGGTGCCAGTTCCTCCATCGGCGCCGGCATTAATAGTAAGATTTTTCAGCAGAGAAAAAGCGCCATTGATGATGCCATCGGAATGTATAAAATCATTTTCAGCATTCACCACATCTCCGGTGGCAGTAGCAATTATGTGATTGATATTACAGGTTTGGTAGGCAGAATTAATTTCTATATCATAAAACAGGGTTGTAGGTAAAACATCAATTGTATAGGTATATTGTGTACAACTTGCTATAAATGGGTTAAATATTACTTTACCATTATTGTGATTAAAATTGCCTGCAGCGTGATTAAATATCACCGCATTTCCTGCGGTTTGAGCTCCCCCTATTGACAAAACACCTGAAGTAGAGGTGAAATTTCCACCACTCAAATTAAAGTCTCCATCAATTAATGTAATAGATGCGTTACCACCGGTAAAAGTTCCGGAATTTTGGTTGTAACCAATACTTCCAATATTAATGACAAAATTATTTTGGACAATGCTACCTGTATAACCGGTGATTAATAGCCCTGCAACATTTACTGTTGCATTTATTTGACAATTACCTGATACTGCATTGGTAAAAATTGGAATGTCTCCGCTTCCAGGCACAGAAGCACCGCCGGCACCACCCGAGGTAGTTGACCAGTTTGCCGAACTATTCCAATTACTACTTACCGTTGAAATCCAATACCTGTTTGCAGCAAAACTTTGGCTATTTACTATCAAAAAAATGATACTTACAATTACCGTTTTCATACCTGTATGAATGATCTATTATTATTTTTAAACTTTAGCAAAGCATAAAAGAGTTTGTTTGTTTTACCGCAGTTTACATGACAGCATGGTAAAACGGTTGTTGCAGTTATTTTTAAAACAACTATTATTTTTAATGGGGCGTAAGCTGCTAAATAATACTTCTATCAGTTAATTTTTATAAAGCCACTTAATTTTCAAGAACCTTAAACAAAAGATTTTGAAAAGAATAGTAAAAATAATTTTATCCTATTTTTAGGTATAACGTAGTTTTTTAATAAAAATTATTAAGTAGCGCAATGCTAATTAGTTGATTTTGTTATCTGAGTAAATTGAGACTCAAGAAAAGTGTCGCTTTTTTAATTTGAGCAGATGCAATCATTTTATTATAATTATAAGGGTAGGTGACAAACCAGGGAAGATTGAAAAAAGAATAGATTCTATCCAGCATTTACATTTTTCAAAATTTTGCCAAAGATTAAAGCCCAACTTATTTAACGTAAGAGTTAAATAAGTTGGGCTTTAATAATGATTGAAACAGGCAGTAGTTGATTAACTGTGTTCTTATCGATGAATTATTAGTAAATCTTCTATTGTCTTTTAGTTTTTTAAGCTAACGATTTTTATTTCGCTTGTAGTAATACTTCCGTCAATATTGGCTTGTTTAATACGATAGTAAGCTATGTTTTTACCGCTTAATGCAAGAGAAGCATCGTTGATTTTATAATTGTTTGTTTTTTCATCAGATGAAAACTCATCTGTAATGATGGCAACAGTAGTAAAGTTATTTAAATCAAATGAACGCTCTATTTCAAAATTTACAACATTTACGTCAGCAGCAGTTGACCAGTTAACGGTCACTTTTGAAGGTAATGATGATTCAACATTTCCACCAAGTAACTGTAGACTTTCTAAAACCGGAGCATTATTGTTTGATTGTGCATTTGCTATTGAAAAGCAAATAACTGCGATAAGGATGCAAACTGTTTTTTTGATGGAGGTTAGAGTAGTTTTCATATTTTCTTTTTTATTGGGTTTCGTTGTTGTGTTGTTGGAATATAACATACCTAATCTGTGCCAATTGGATATTCTACTTATAATCAATCTGTTATGTAAGTTGGAAGAGAGGTAAAATTCCGTTTTATGGAAAATGAATCTATTTCCTGCGAAAAATACCCATGTGGTATTGCAGAATAGGGCGCTTGAATAGCAGTTTGAAGTGTTTATAGTTAATTACAGCTATAATTTAAGAGCAGGGTATTATAATTATCTATACGATTATTGGTTGTGTGGGTATTATTAAATTTTGTTTAATAATGTTTTCCGCTTTTTAAACTTAACCGGCAAGATGGAAATTGGTATTGTACAGGAATTGTTTCCAGCTTTTAATAGGCACCATTTAAAATACTGTTGATTATTAATTGGTTTATGAAATAATTGAATCGTTGTAACGTTTTATCAATTTACAATCATCCAGGTTTATAAATTACGATAAAGGTTGAAAATGAGAAGTGTACTTTTTTCCAGATCAATTTACTTAACATTAATGACGATGGCTTTTGTCATCGGAGTAAAGGGGCAGTGTAATTTATCCGACAAAAGCAACATTAAAATTTCAGGTATTTCTGTTACTGCAGTAACCTGCCCCCAAAATGGCAGCCTTGCCATTAATGGTGTAACCGGAGGAGGTGGCAGTTATGCATATGAAATAGTTGCCGGGCCGATTGTGAGGGGTATACAATCTCAAAATATTTTTCCTGCATTGTTACCGGGCACCTATAAAGTGAGAGTAACCGGTTGTAATAGTAAGTTTCTTGAACAAAAGGTAACAGTCGTAAATCGTTATTTAGAGCCTCCTGTTCATTCACTAAGATTTGTGGGCGGCGAGAGCTTTAAATGCAATACCAGCAATTCAGGCAAAGTAGTGCTTAATATTTTACTAGGATTACCAAATAATACGGTTGCTGATACACAATTGTATCGCTTTCCACTGCGTTACCAGCTTTCCACCAGCAACGACCCTGAAAATGGATTTTCTTCAAGTCCTTTTTTATCCTTTAAATATTCCAGTAAACTCAACTACCAAGGTAATTTTATGGAGTATGGTTTATTTGACACTATCAATGGGTTAAGCCCGGCTACCACTTACTATGTAAAAGTAACAGACCAGTGTGGCCTTTATAAAACAGTTGCTATTACAACGCCCTCTCCTCAAAATACTGCCCTTGGTTATAACTTTCTAGTAAAAGAACCCTATCGTTTGAATGTAAATGCTGATAACCAATTTGTAAAAAACAATTGCATTCAATGGGGCGAACTAACCATTTTAAATAATGGGTTTCCTGTTAATTTGCTTTCATCAGGCAATACTTTTGCTCCCATAACTGCTGTATTAAAAAGACTCGACAATAATGAAGTAATCGCTTCAAGAAATTTTACAAAAGGTGCTTTTTATAAGTCATCTAACAGAAATAAAAACCACGATAACAACCTTATTTTCGACTCTGTTCCCAGGGTGCCGGTGCAGCTTCAGTTAACCGATCAATGTGGTTTGGTTACTACCATCAACATCACCAAACCTTCCTCCAATGTGCCTTTCCGTGGAAAGGCAACTGCAAAATGCAGTACCAAATCAAACTACTTATTTGTAAATACTATAAACGCAGTTCCATCATTACCAGTTAGTTTTAAAATTTATGACAGCACAAACAAGCTTGTTGTAAATAAAACATTAAATGAAATTTCATATCAGCATATTTACCTGCCGGGAATGATATCACTTTGCTGTGATCAGTCGTCAATTGTTCCTTCATACGGCAAATACAGTATTGTGATGCAGGACCAATGTGGTAACAAAGATTCAATTGTACATAATTTTCAGGCCATAAACTCATCAACTGCTGCACCTCAGCTTTCGTTTATTCCATACCGGGCTGTTGAACAATCATATGTGGGGCAACCAGATTATTACGTAGATGTAATGCAGAAGATTGGTTTGGCCGTTGGTAAAATAGAAGTGGTATCAGGGCCCTCCGGACTCCTATACCCAAGGTCTTCAAAAACTACAACAATTTCCAATTCATCTTCCGGGGGGTCTGGAATTTCAAAAATATATTTTGATTCCTTATTGGCAGGTACCTACCAGGTTAATGTTGAATATGGTTGTGGGCAGGTATTTAACACAAGCTTTACCATCGCCTCAGCGTTGCCTGTATCCTTAACAGGTACAATAAAATTTAATATAGAGTCCAACGTTTGTAATGCAGCCGGTAGCAGTGTAAAAGGGGTTGCCTCAATTACCAGCATCGATCCTAATTTTATTGTTGCTGACCTGCCCTGCATAAGAATTACACAGGCACCTCAACTTTTTCTGCAGGAAGCTGCCGCCTATAAAAATGGCCTTTCACTTACGCTGCCTTTAAACCTGGGGAATTTCAACGCAATTAGTACTAATAGTAATGGCATTGATACCAATAGTGTTTTAAGTTATCCGCTTTATTCATTTCAGCAATTTGCCAATGGTTTTTACAGATTCCCTGCAGGCAACTATACTTTTCAGCTGTATGGCAAAGCCAGCAACAAAGTGTTGGATACAAAAAGTTTTACAATTAGCGATGCCGGATATTCTTCACCAAATTTGGGTGCAAGTGCAGGCTATATATGCGATGGGGGAGCCGCAACAATTGTGATAAGTCCTGTTGGCGGACGGCGAAGTTTTTTACACCAGATAAAATTAGCATCCAACCCTGACCCTAACGGATGGTCGCCGTTGCAGCGTGATAGCGTATTTGTGCTTCCATCTGGCATCCCTGCCGGTACAATCTATAATATTCGAACTATCGATGCCTGTAATAATAGTTTTACTGGGCAGGTGGTGGTTAATAGTTTTACAGGAACTTTTTATATCGCATTTTCCAACGATTGTATTGGCAGCCCTGCCAGAATAGTAACCGGCTTTATACCTGGCGCAATTTATACCTGGCAAAAACCCGATGGCTCCACAGTTGTTACAAATTCAAATGAACTTTACCTTGCAAAATTTACAATTTCGGATATAGGAACTTATTCTGTAAAAGTGAATGCACTAGATGGTTGCATCACAAGGTCTGCTTCGTCTGCTGCAGCCGGAACTAACTGTTACAAAGTGCCAACTTTAGCAATTCAAAGTTTTGATGCGCTAAAAATTAATCAGCAAACCGTTGATGTAGTGTGGGCAGCAACCAATGAAGATGCACGCCATCATTATGAAATTGAAAGAAGTATTAATGGCACAGATTGGAATTATATAGCAACCCAATCAATAAATACCTTTAAAAAAAATGTACCAGCAGCTAAGTATTCATTTAAAGACAACTTGCCTTCCTCAATAAAATCTGCTGTTATTTATTACCGTATAAAACAGGTAGATGACAATAAAAAAGTAAGCTATACCCAATTAAAAAAGGTCTATTTTAATAACGAGTTCGATGTATTAAATGTTTACCCGGTGCCATTTGTAAACTCATTACAAATCGATTTTATGGCAGTTACAAATGATAAAGCATTTGTTTCTCTTTTTGATATGTCGGGTAAAGAAATGTCGAGATCTGTGATGCCGGTAATAAAAGGGATCAACAACTTTCAATACACACCTAATACCACAATAAATGCAGGCAGTTATATTCTTATCATTTCTCAGGGTGTAAATAAGTTTGTAACCAAGGTGGTAAAAATAGACTAATACCGATTATACGCTGTTGTTAATCCAATGCCGAAATTGGTCGGCACAGGTAAATCTCTTCACATTGGGCCATCGCACATAATTTCAGCCACCATCCCGATAGCTATCGGGAGCCAATAATGAAATTATATTTGAATTAGGGGGTAATTTTTTTTAAGTGTTTTGTTCTATTGTTGAATATGAAATACTTTAACTGCTTTATCAGCGAATAATTATTTTTTTATATTACCACTGGTAGAAAAATGCTTTTTACAAATAAAATTGGTCTCCCGTAATCCTTTCATATTTATGCCAGTACAATGTTGGGTTCCCCTTACCATTTTTTTTATTTGGAAGGACACGAATACTGTTCTGTAAATAATAGATAAAATAAATAGACAATATCATATTCTGATTTTTTTATCTCCCAACGTTATTATGGTAATATATTTGCTAAATTCTTTTTTAGCATTATGGAATATTTATTTACATCAGAAAGCCTCATTAGTTTTTTTGTATTGGTTATTTTAGAAGTCGTTCTTGGTATTGACAATGTAATTTTTGTTAGCATTATCATGAACCGGCTTAAAACCGATGCTGAACAAAAAAGTGCAAGAACAATCTGGATGATAACCGGTATTATTTCTAGAAGCCTGATGTTGATGGGGCTAGGCTGGTTATTATCTCAAAAAGGAAAATCTGTATTTACGCTTGCTGGTAAAGGCTTTGACCTGGCCAGTTTAGTAATGCTTGCCGGCGGACTGTTTTTGATTTATAAATCAGTAAAAGAAATACATGGTAAGTTGGAAGGAGAAGACCCAAATGCAAACACAACAAATTCCATCGGCATTTCAATGACACAGGCAATTGGCCAAATTATACTGATTGATGCGGTATTTTCATTCGACAGCATCATCACTGCAGGCGGCACCGCCAAGCATGTAGAAATAATGATAGCAGCCGTGGTGATTGCCATGCTGGTGATGTTTTTATTCAGCCCAAAAATTTCTTCCTTTATACATAAGCATCCTACGCTTAAAATGCTGGCGCTTTCATTTTTGGTTATGATTGGAATCAGCTTGATAGTTGAAGGCTGGGATAGTGAAGCAGCAGAGCATCTTCATCTTAAAAATTATATCTATTTTGGGATGGCATTTTCTTTTGGTGTGGAAATGCTGAATATGACGATGAAGGGCAGGGCCAAACGCAGAGTGGTAAAATTAAATGAGCCTGTATTGGAAAATAAGAAAGAAGCTTATAATGATAATGCCAGTTAAACAAGATCATTCTTACTATAAAAAGACGGATAGAAATATTATTGCTTATAAACATTGTCTTTACAGACTTACCTAATTTTTGTGTTAATCTTATTGGATATTATGTTCAACTTATATCCGATAGATGAATGTGGCTTTTTATTTTGGAATTAGTAATTAGTAAAATGCTTTAAAGCTGTTACCTTATAAAAAAAATAAAAACGGCTTAACGCCTTAACGGCAAAACTAAGTAGCGCACCCTGCCTATTTGAAAAACATTGTTGTACTTTTACCAGTAAATATTTCTTTGTATGCAATACGAAAATAAGCCTGTTATTGGCCTTAGCTGTGGTGATGTTAATGGAATTGGATTGGAAATTATTATTAAAACAGTGGCAGATAGCCGACTGCTTGAAATTTGTACGCCCGTTATTTTTGCAAATAATAAAGTACTTAATTTTTACCGTAAAGCTATTCCCGATGTGAACTTTAATTTCTCAACCGTTAAGGAGGGCAACCGCATTAATCATAAGCAGGTAAATATGTACAATTGCTGGGAAGAAGAGGTAGCTGTAACCCCCGGCGTATTAAACGAAATAGGCGGCAAATATGCAGTATTGAGTCTTGTAGCTGCTGCACAGGCACTAAAAGATGGCTGGATAGATGGTTTGGTAACAGCACCGATCAACAAAAAAAATACCCAATCTGCCGAATTTAATTTTACTGGTCATACACCATATTTGAAAAACTTATTTGCAGCTGCGGATGTACTCATGTTTATGGTGGCGGAAAATATAAAGGTTGGTGTGGTTACAGAACATGTTCCTGTAAATGATATAGCATCCCATATTACAAGAGAAAGTATCGCCAGTAAACTTAACCTTATGAATACCTCACTTAAAAAAGATTTTGGTATTGATAAACCAAAAATTGCGGTACTTGGTTTAAATCCTCATGCAGGTGATGAAGGATTGATTGGAAAAGAGGAAGAAGAAATTATTAAGCCGGCAATTAAAGATGCCAAGCAAAAGGATATTTTATGTTTTGGTCCTTATCCGGCCGATGCATTTTTTGCCAGAGGCCAATATGGAAAATTTGATGGTATTTTAGCCATGTATCACGACCAGGGACTGATTCCATTTAAGTCGCTGGCAATTGGAGAAGGCGTAAACTTTACAGCAGGTATCAGCGGTGTCCGTACCTCGCCGGATCATGGTGTTGCATTTGATATTGCCGGAAAAAATAAAGCGGATGAAGCATCTTTACGGGGAGCTATTTTTGCCTGTATTGATATTATTAACCAACGGCGTGATTATGCAGAAAATCGTAAAAATCCTTTAAAGAAAATTAGTGCAGCAGTAGTGGCAAGGGCTGTAGATGAAAGGATTTCTGAATTGCCGGAGTAAAATAAGAGCTTATTTCATTTATTATAAAAATCAGCCATTTTTTCGGTAAACTTCTTCATTTCTTCCATTTGTTCCCGAAGCGATTTTAGCTCCTGCAGCTGGTTTTCAATATTGCTGCGCATTTCGCTTGCTTCAGAAACCAATTGGTTTAGCATCTCTATTTCGCTGTCTCTGGCAGCTATAATTTTTTCACATTCCTTTAGCCTTTCTCTAAGACTTTGATTTTCTGACACCAGAAGTTTAAATTTTCCCAACACATCTTCGCCAGAAAAGTTGGGCATATCAGGTGACTGCATAAAAACTGGTCATTTTAATTTCTTAGTTAAGCAACGGTACTATTTTCATTTGTAAATTAACCTATTTTTTTTAATCATAAATAGATAAGTATTCTTGCTTTAGTAAAGCGATGCGGCAATATGAGTTATGAGTAAAAAGTATAACAATTAAATTGTAGCCTCTCATTTTCCACATAAAAAAAGCTCCCGCATTGGCAGGAGCTTTTGAATAAGTTTATGTATTGGTTAGCCCTTCACTAAAGTGCCTACCCTTTCGCCGGTTACTACTTTCAATAAGTTACCCGGTTCGTTCATATTAAAAACTATGATGGGCAATTCGTTTTCCATGCATAAAGTGAAGGCTGTCATGTCCATTACTTTCAAATTTTTGCTGATACAATCATTGAAAGAAATATAGCCAAATTTAGTGGCAGTAGGATCTTTCTCAGGGTCAGCCGTGTAAATTCCATCAACCCTTGTGCCTTTTAAAATTACTTCTGCTTTTATTTCAATTGCTCTTAATGAGCCTGCAGTATCTGTTGTAAAATAAGGGTTGCCTGTTCCAGCTCCAAAAATTACCACCCTGCCTTTTTCCAAATGACGCATAGCACGTCTGCGAATGTAAGGTTCTGCAACCTGCTCCATTTTAATAGCACTTTGTAAACGGGTATATACACCTGCTTTTTCCAGTCCGCTTTGCAAAGCCATACCATTAATAACGGTGGCTAGCATGCCCATATAATCACCCTGTGCTCTTTCAATACCTGTTTCTGCCTCGTTCATTCCTCTGTAAATATTACCACCACCAATTACAATGGCAACCTGCACACCAAGTTCTACAATGCTTTTAATGTCTTGCGCATACCTGGAAATAACATCACTGTCTAATCCAAAATTTTTATCACCCATTAAGGCCTCTCCGGAAAGTTTTAGTAATATTCGTTTGTATTTAGGGAGCATCTTTTGTATTTTTTTGCGAAGATATATTTTCTGAAATTGTTTAGCTGCTTTTATTGAAACGAAAGCCAGTTTTTTTGTGCTAATCCGACAGATTATTTAAAAAAAGTAGATGGATAGATAGATAAGATGAATAAATATCTTTTATTAAATGTTGAGCGCTACCCTTGTGCAGAAACATCAGAAAAAAAATTAAATGTCACTACAATCGCTGACTATTATAAATGATTCTTGTTAAAGTTGTAAGCTTAGCTTTTTGAAACATTTACGCTACAAAATTTCTTAATAAAAAAATTCATTTAATAGTGGGTATCAATTATCAATTATCAATTAATCAATTATCAATTACCTGAGCACCTCTCTGCTTATAACTAATTTTTGTATTTCACTAGTACCTTCCCCAATGGTGCAAAGCTTACTATCTCTGTAAAATTTTTCAACCGGAAAATCTTTGGTGTAACCATAGCCACCAAAAATCTGCACCGCATCTGTACTTACTTTTACGGCTATTTCACTAGCGTAATATTTTGCCATAGCAGCTTCCTTGGTCATAGGTAGTCCTTTTGATTTTAAATCGCAGGCCTGGTTAATGAGTAAATCGGCAGCAGCAATTTCTGTTGCCATATCGGCCAGTTTAAAACTAATGCCCTGGAAATTTGCAATGGGTTGATCAAACTGGTGGCGTTCTTTGGCATACTGCACCGATGCTTCGTAAGCACCTTTGGCAATACCAACACTTAGTGCCGCAATCGAAATTCTTCCACCGTCCAATACTTTCATGGCTTGTTTAAAGCCATCGCCAACGCCTCCCATTCTGTTTGTATCCGGCACCCTGCAGTTATCAAAAATCATCTCCGTAGTTTCACTGGCACGCATGCCTAATTTGTTTTCTTTTTTGCCGGCGCTAAATCCAGGTGTGCCACGTTCTACAATAAATGGCGTAGAATTATCCTTTGTTCTCGATTCTCCGGTACGGCAAATCACCACCGCAATATCACCACTTTTGCCATGCGTAATCCAGTTTTTAGTACCGTTGATTATCCAATGGTCCCCGTCTTTTACAGCCGTAGTTTTCATATTGCCTGCGTCGCTGCCGGTATTGGGTTCTGTTAAACCCCAGGCACCCAATTTTTCGCAGGTTGCTAAAGCAGGGAGGTATTTTTTGCGTTGTTCTTCATTTCCGAAAGCCAATATATGACCAGTACACAATGAATTGTGCGCTGCCAATGAAAGACCGATTGCGCCGCAAACTTTCGCAATTTCCTGTATAATTACATTGTACTCAAAATAACTAAGCCCAGCGCCTCCATATTTTTCAGGTACCAATACGCCCATCAGGCCTAGCTTTCCCATAGCTTTAAAAACCGAAAGCGGAAATTCCTGCGCCTCATCCCATTCCATTAAATGCGGCTTTATATATTGCTGTGCAAAATCTCTGGCGGTATGTGCTACCTGTTGTGTTAATTCACTTTGCTGAAAATTCATTTGTCTACTTTAATTATTAATTACAAATCTACGCATTTCAAAATACTAACGGTTGTTAGTGTTTGTTAAGATAATTTGATTCTTAATTTGAAAATTTTATATTCAGCAGCCGGAGAGTTTATTATACTTTTTACAATTTTAAATACGGAACCATTTTGTTGTAGATATCATCTGTAATCAACATTATTTTTTTGAGATCGGATACAGCAGCAAAATTACCGTGCTGACTGCGGTATTGTATAATGGCATTTGCAAGGGCATAACGGAGATAGGGATGTGATTTTAACTCATCGGCTGATGCTAAATTAATATTGAGTTGCTTTACAACCGGGTTGTCCAGTAGAAGGCGGGGTTTTATTTTTTGAAAGGTTGAATCTGCAAGACCAAATGTTTCGGCTAACTGATCTATTTTATAAAAGCCTCCCAGTTTATCTCTAAAACTTATGATGCGTTGCGAAAGTTTGCTCCCAATACCGGGGAGTGCAATAAATGCAGACGTGTCAGCTAAATTTATGTCTATTAATGGGGGCGTGTAAGTGCTTTTTTCCACTACCGTTTTAGGATAATTGTTTGTTGAATAATTGGGCGCTACATTGGCCTTCTCTATTCGAACAAATGGAATCAATCTTTCTTTATCAGCTTCACTTAGTCCCCAGATTTTTTCCAAATCTTCCGGCTTGTAAAATTTGCCTCCTTTTGAGGTATATTTTTGAATGGTTGTTATTGTTTTTTCTCTTACGCCCAGTTTTTTCCAACCTGTTTCGTTTAATGTATTGGGATCAAAATAAAAGAGCTCGCCTTTCCATGTTTCTTTTCCGGCAAATTTTCTATCAGCAGGTTCATACAAGGGAGAGTGGCCTTCATCAAAAGACTTTCTTTGATAGCTGACGTTAGAATCTGCCTGTTTAATTTTGAGTGTTGCAATTTCTTTTTCAAAGGAGCTAGCATCAGTGGCGATGGGCTTTATAAAAAAAGGGAATATAAAAGGAAGCAGGCTTATACTCACAATCAGCAGCAATAATACCAGGGTTCCTTTCCGTTGCTTTTTGGTAAAATTTAGGTATTCGGTTATAAAGCTTTTGCGCATACAAATAATATATGGAAGCTAAAATAGCAAACAGGTTATTAAGTTGCAATACCCTAATGTGGTAATATATTAATCAAATAATAATTGGAGTTGATCATACGCCAATGAAATGCCGGGTGGTAGCATTTCGCTAACCCTTTCGTACAAGCCAAGCTGGTGGCTGATATGGGTGAAATATGCCGTTGGTACTTTTAATTCCTGCACAAGCGCTATGCCTTCATTTAAAGTAAAGTGAGAAATATGCCGTTCATGACGGAGCGTATTAATAACCATGGTTTGGCTACCGGTTATTTTTTCCTTCTCAACATCATCAATTCGGTTTGCATCGGTAATATAGGTAAAGCTACCCAGGCGGTAGCCATATACCGGCATTTTTAAATGCCAAACAAGAATAGGAATTACAGGGATATCTCCAATAAAAAAAGGGGTGAGGTCAATGCTGTTTAAATTAATTTCAGGTATACCAGGATATTTTTTATCAGAAAACACATAGGCAAATTCTCTTTTAACGGCCTCTTCGGTTAATGAGTTGGCATATACCTGCATCGGTTTCCCATTAAAATAACTAAAGGCTTTTACATCATCCAACCCTGCAATATGATCTTTGTGCGGATGGGTAAATAAAACTGCGTCTAACCTTTTTACACTGGCCCTCAACATCTGGTAACGAAAATCTGGTGTGGTATCTATTACAAAAGTAGTGGTGCTGCTTTCTACCAAAATACTGCTGCGTAAGCGGGTGTTTTTTGGATTGTTTGATTGGCATACTTCACAATCGCATGCAATCATTGGAACACCAGTACTGGTACCGGTGCCAAGAAAAGTTATTTTTAACGGGGGACAAATCATATAAAGTCAATATCACTTGCAAAGTAAGCTATGCAGTTTCATCAGCCAAAAACAACCTTTTTGTAAAGAAGAACTATGGATTAATTTCTTATGATAATGGATAGTTATTTGGGTGCATCTAAACCTCTAAACCCTCTAAACATAGTTTTAAGAATAACTTTAAACGAATTGATTTCTAAACTATTTTAAATACGATCCACTCAACTTTTTTAATCTTTCTGTTTGGTATCAATCACAATGGTTACTGGTCCATCATTCAGTAAAGACACTTTCATATCTGCTCCAAACACACCTGTATAAATTCTTTTGCCCAGATCATTTTCCAACTGATTAATCATTTGTTCATATAAAGGAATAGCTACAGGCGGCTTACTTGCCTTAATGTAACTTGGGCGGTTTCCTTTTTTTGTATTGGCATGTAGCGTAAACTGGCTTACCAGTAAAATATCTCCACCCATATCTTTTAAAGAAACATTGGGTACATGGTTGTCGTCATCAAAAATGCGCAGGTTCACAATTTTACTGCTCAGCCATTGTATGTCTTCAGTATTATCGGCATCTTCTATCCCGATTAATACCAGCAAGCCCTTATTAATCGCCGTATTTATCTTTCCATCAATTGTTACGCTGGCATTTGTTACTCTTTGTATTACTGCTTTCATGTTGTTTAAACTAAGGCAATGAAGTTATGCCATATCAATTAAATTAAGATTTAGTAGCCTGCGGTTCTGTAATTAAAAAAGTCGTTGTTAAAAGCTGTATTTATTACCCTGAGCCAGTATTTTCCATCCATATTTAAACAAAATTTTATACAGTTGGTGAAATATTTTATGCTCAAAATGGGGATAAGCCAGCGGATGCAACACCCTGTTGAGTTAGGAATTTTTTGCAGCTTCTTTTCCACACGGTGTTAATATTTACAACAGGGATTTGTCAAGGTATCCAGATACATTCGTTATCCCTTAACCCGAATAACAATTGCTTAACACAAGAATCAAAATAAATTATCTATGCCAACAAATACCCAAACTCCCAGGCGGTTACAATTTAGCCGTCAGTTTACGCAGGAGGGGATTGCGCCCTTCGATATGTTTGAATATGATTATCGTACATCGATAATAAAAAATCCTTCAGGAGAAGTAGTTTTTCAAATGGACAATGTGGAAGTTCCAAGACAATGGAGCCAGATTGCAACCGACATTCTTGCACAAAAATATTTTAGAAAAGCAGGTGTGCCACAGGCTGACGGCACCACTGGCCGGGAAACAACTGTTAAACAAGTTGCACATCGTATGGCGCACTGTTGGAGGGTTTGGGGAGAACGATATGATTACTTTCTCACAGAAAATGATGCACAAATATTTTATGACGAACTGGTGTATTCTATATTAAACCAGGCATGCGTACCCAATAGTCCGCAGTGGTTTAATACAGGCCTGCATGAAGTGTATGGCATTACCGGAAAACCACAAGGCCACTATTATGTAGATGCTATTGATGGTCAATTAAAAAAATCCAGCAACGCTTACGAACGTCCACAGCCCCACGCTTGTTTTATTTTAAGTGTAGATGATGACCTGGTTAATGAAGGTGGCATTATGGATTTGTGGGTAAGAGAAGCAAGGATTTTTAAATATGGAAGTGGGGTAGGTACCAACTACAGCAGCATTCGTGGCGAAGGTGAAAAACTTAGTGGCGGTGGTACATCAAGCGGCTTAATGAGTTTCTTAAAAATTGGTGACAGGGCTGCAGGTGCAATCAAAAGCGGCGGTACCACAAGGCGTGCCGCTAAAATGGTTTGTCTTGATCTGGATCACCCTGAAATACAAAAATTTGTAAACTGGAAAGTTGAAGAAGAAAATAAAGTGGCTGCTTTAATTGATGCCGGCTATGCCAGCGATTATGAGGGAGAAGCATACAAAACAGTAAGCGGACAAAATAGTAATAACTCCGTTCGGGTGCCCAATTCTTTTTTTAAAGTGTTGGACGAAGATGGTGATTGGGAATTGAAAGGAAGAAGTGACGGCAGGGTGATGAAGACCATCAAAGCAAAACAACTGTGGAAAGATATTACTTATGCTGCATGGAAATGTGCTGACCCCGGAACGCAATATGATACCACTATCAACGAATGGCATACCTGTCCCGAAGGTGGTGCCATCAGGGCGAGTAACCCTTGCAGTGAATACATGTTTTTAGATAATACGGCTTGCAACCTTGCTTCTGTAAATCTTCGTAAATTTTTTAAAGAAAGCGATAATAGTTTCGATGTACAGGGATTTGAATATACCTGCCGCTTGTGGACCGTAGTGCTGGAAGTATCAGTTTTGATGGCGCAATTTCCATCAAAAGAAGTGGCTCAATTATCTTATGATTACAGAACGCTGGGTCTAGGTTATGCCAATCTCGGCAGTATGCTAATGGTGAGTGGCATCCCCTACGATAGCGATCAGGCAAGGGGTATAGCCGGCGCTATCACCGCAATCATGACAGGTGTGGCTTATAAAACTTCTGCAGAGATGGCGTCTTTTCTGGGTGCATTTGATAAGTACGAAGAAAATAAAACACACATGTTAAGGGTAATGCGTAACCACCGGGCCGCTGCCTACGATGCACAGGATGCTTATGAAGGAATTGAAATAAAACCACAAGGCATCAATGCTAAATATTGTCCGGATTATTTATTGACTGCTGCCATAAAAGCATGGGACGATGCAGTACAGTTGGGAGAAAAATATGGCTATCGCAATGCACAAACAACGGTGATTGCACCAACAGGAACAATTGGTCTGGTAATGGATTGTGATACAACAGGAGTAGAGCCAGATTTTGCATTGGTAAAGTTTAAAAAATTAAGTGGTGGTGGTTATTTTAAAATCATCAACCAAAGTGTGCCGGCTGCATTGCGCAATTTAAAATACAGCGAAAAGGAAATGGAGGAGATTGTAAACTATGCAAAGGGACATGCTACTTTGGAAGGTGTCCCTTTTATCAACACACAAACATTATTACAAAAAGGATTCACTAAAGAAGAACTGCAAAATGTAGAGCAATCATTGGGCAGTGCCTTTGAAATAGGCTTTGTTTTCAACGTGTTTACTTTTGGCGAAGCTACCTTGCAACGCTTAGGTTTTAAGCCGGAGCAATACAATGATTTTGGCTGGAGTTTACTGGAAGCATTGGGCTTTACCGATGAAGAAATAGACGCTGCCAACATTTATGTTTGTGGTACCATGACGGTGGAAGGTGCACCTTATTTAAAACCTGCACATCTGCCTGTTTTTGATTGTGCTAATAAATGCGGACAAACAGGAGAACGCTACATACATGCACATGGACATATCCGCATGATGGGTGCTGCACAACCTTTTTTAAGTGGTGCAATCAGTAAAACCATCAACCTGCCCAATGAGGCAACTGTTGAAGAAATTGCAGACTGTTACCGTATGAGTTGGGAGCTTGGTTTAAAAGCAAATGCTTTGTATCGTGACGGCTCTAAATTGTCGCAGCCCTTGAGTAATAAATCGGATAAGAAAAAGAAGGCGAGTACCGACGACGGACAACCGACTACCGATGCGTTAGCTGTAAACGAAAAGTTATCATCTGCAAATGAATCACAGATTGTTGACATGAGTAAATTGACGGTAGATGAATTGCTGGATGAAGTTAGCAAGCGGATGCAAAGCAGTCCGGATACGGTTTTGAAGGGCCGGTTGGCAAAAATTGTAGAGCGCAAAACTTTGCCTGCAAAAAGAAGAGGCTTTACACAAAAAGCAAAAATAAACGGACAGGCTTTGTTCCTTCGTACAGGCGAATACAATGACGGAACTGTTGGTGAAATTTTTATTGATATGGCCAAAGAAGGTGCTACTGTTCGCAGTATGCTTAACTGTTTTGCCATCGCCATTTCAATCGGTTTACAATATGGTGTTCCCTTAGAAGAGTTTGTAGAAAAATTTGTATTTACCCGTTTTGAACCAGCAGGAATGGTGGATCATCCAAATATCAAAAGCACTACATCTATTATTGATCTCATCTTCCGTTCGTTGGCGTATGAGTATTTAGGGCGTACAGATCTGGTACATGTACTGGATAAGCCAGAAGTGGAAAATTTAGGCAATGCAGCATGGGACCAATCAACACCAACCATCGGTAACAGGGTACACGAATTAAGTGAAGTAAGAGTAATTGGCGGCACTTCTTCCTCGCCTGCAGGCAATGTGCAATCATCAGCAGCAAGAGCACAAAAAAGTGGCGACAGCACACAGAATTATATGAAAAGTATGCAGAGCGATGCGCCGGCCTGTAACACTTGCGGGCACATTACCATCCGCAGCGGTACTTGTTACAAATGTTTGAATTGTGGAAATAGTATGGGATGCAGTTAACCCCCATTCCCTAAGGGGAGTTATACAAAGAACCAAGCACATGCATATAAACACTTACGCCACTCAGTTGAGTGGCGTTTTTATTTCTTGATAATTTTATTTTGCTCTTTCTTCGATTACTTCAAACTGTAAATTTCAATGAGGTTTTAATTTTCTGAATAAAATTTTTTTCAATTGGGTATACAGTTGTTAAAGCTATTAAAAAATTATTGTGTTTGCAGTTGTTAGCCTGGTAATGGACACATCTTTTTGTAAAGAATACATCCAGTATTTTTTACTTTTTTTTGCCAGTAATTTTTGTTTCAGTAACAAATAATTTACCCAAATCAAAGCGCATAGTATTTACCTTTACCTATCTTTTTAAAATAAAAAATATGGATATCAAAAAATCAATTTGCTTACTGCTTTTATTGGTAAGCCTTACAGTTACAGCACAAAATAAAAATGGTTTGGTGAGTGGACCATGGGCCGGAAATGTGGAGTTACGCAGTGCTACCATTTGGGTAGAAGTAACGGCTGCTGTAAAAAATATAGCGGTAAAATATCATGCGGCAACCGGCACTGCATCTGATAAAACGGTAACCTACAAAGGTGAACTGGGCAATGACTTTAATCCTATTAAAATTGTATTGAATGGCCTGGATATGAATACAACATATACTTATTCTGTATTGATCGATGGTAAGACAATCAACCCTGGTTTTGCAACAAAGTTTAGTACCAAAGATTTATGGCAATTCCGCAAACCGGCACCGGACTTTTCTTTCCTAACCGGCAGTTGTGCTTATTTTAATGAGCGGATATATGACCGTCCGGGAAAACCGTACGGTGGGGACTCTTCCATTTTTGAAACAATGGCTAAAACGCCTGCTGCTTTTCATGTGTGGCTGGGCGATAACTGGTACACAAGAGAAGCAGACTACAACACAAAATGGGGTTTAAATTACCGTGCAAGCCACGACAGAGGCTTACCTGTTCTGCAGCAATTTATGGCAAGCATGCCGCAGTATTCCATTTGGGATGATCATGATTATGGCCCCGATGACATTGGTAAAAGTTATATCTTAAAAGATGATAGCAGAAAGATATTCATGAACTATAGTTGTAATCCCAGCTATGGGCAAAAAGGCGAGGGCATTTATTCTGTTGTTAGTTATAGTGACGTAGATGTTTTTTTAACCGACGACCGCTATTTTAGAAGTGAAGATGATATGCCCGATAGCATGGACGGAAAACCCAATACCGAAAAAACCTATTTTGGAAAAATGCAATTAGATTGGTTGAAGAACGCCTTACTATTTAGTAAAGCCACTTTTAAAGTGATTGCCACAGGTGGGCAAATATTAAATCCTTTATCCGATTATGAATGTATGCGACACTATAGTGCAGAGTATAATGAGTTAATGAAATTTTTAGCTGTAAGTAAAATTAAAGGTGTTCTTTTTTTTACAGGCGACCGTCACCACAGTGAAGTAATAAAGCAGGAACGTGTGGGTTTGTATCCTTTGTATGATGTTACCAATTCTCCTTATACGGCAGGTGTTAGCAAAGTAAGAGGCGATGAATTAAACAATCCTGCCCGGATTGCCGGAACCCTGGTAGAAGCTCAGAATTTTACCAAAGTTTCCATAACGGGCAAACGTAATGAACGTACCATGAAAATTGAGTTTATTGGTATTAAAGGAGATAAACTGGGTGAATGGAGTGTGGGAGAAAAGGAACTACAACCTGCTAAATAGTTTTTAATCTATATATACAGCAAGGGTAATGGTTGTAGAAAATCTACATCATAAATGTAAATCTGCCGATGCCAGGTAACCGGGTTATTAAAAATTGCACCTCTTACAACAACATATCACCATTAATCAAAAATGGTATTGGTAGCAAATTTGGTTAATTGTAGATTTGTTGACTATGTTAAAAACCATACCAAAATATTGGATTTGTCAATTAGGAGGCTGGGGAGCCAATTTTGCCATTTCTGTTTTCTTTTACCTCACCCTTTCTGTGCGAAGGATTGATGATTTTTTTCTTTTGATTGCTATTGGAATTCTGCTGGGTATTTTATTTTCCCATTTAATGCGGATGGTAATAAAAGAATACAGGTTTCTGGAAAAGCCTTTACAGCAGCAGATAGTGTCTTTTATTGGGATTACGTTTGTATTTGCCATTATTTATGCTTGTACCAATGTTGCAATTGAAAAAGTGTTGGGGTTAAAAGATACTTCCGGGCCTAAAATTTCGTTGCCAAATGAAATTACCCGAAATGCTATCAATGATTTTTTTCTGCTCATAATCTGGAACCTTATTTACTATACGTTTCATTATGTAGAGCGCAATCGCAAACAGGAAGTAGATACTTTAAAACTGCAATCGCTTGTAAAAGAGCTGGAGTTAAAAACTATCAAATCTCATATCAATCCCCATTTTATTTTTAATGCATTAAACAGCATTAGAGCGCTGGTAGATGAAAACCCTGAGAGAGCAAGACGTGCAATTACTGAACTAAGTAATATTTTGCGGAGCAGTATGCAAGCAGAGAAATTAGAGACTGTGCCATTAGAAAATGAACTTAATATTGTGAAGGATTATCTGGCGCTGGAAAAAATGCGTTTTGAGGAAAGGCTTAATATTGAAATGGATATTGATGAAGATACCTTGTCTCAACCCGTGCCACCAATGATGTTACAGACCCTAGTTGAGAATGCAATTAAACATGGCATTAGTAAAAACATAAAAGGTGGTTTTGTAAAAGTGATATCCGATTTTGTTGATGATCACCACGAGATAGTAGTTCAAAATTCGGGACAATTAAATGGATTTATTAGCGAAGATGGATTTGGTATAAAGAGCACACAGGACAGACTGAATTTATTGTACCAGGGACAGGCAACATTTGACATTAAAAACCTGAATGACGAAATTGTAGAATCAAGAATTATAATGCCAGTTTACAACCTTTAAAATATATTAGCATGCACAAAGCAATTATTATTGATGATGAAAGATTGGCAAGAAATGAGCTAAAAAAATTACTGCTGGAATTTCCACAAATTGAAGTAATTGATGAAGCAGCTAATGCCAACGAAGGCGCAGAAAAAATTGAAGCCCAGAATCCGGACCTTATCTTTTTAGACATTCAAATGCCCGGTAGAACAGGCTTTGATATGTTACTGGACTTAGATAAAGCCCCCCATGTAATTTTTACAACCGCCTACGATGAATTTGCCTTAAAGGCATTTGAAGTAAATGCCCTTGATTATTTGATGAAGCCAATAGAACCAAGACGCCTTGCAGATGCACTGCAAAAATTACAGTTAGCTGATGAAAAGGAGCTGGCTTCACAGCAATTCATTAACAGAGGTTTGCTGGGGGAAAATGACCAGGTTTTTGTAAAGGACGGAGAACGTTGCTGGTTTGTAAAATTAGCTGAAGTAAGGTTGTTTGAAAGTGTTGGTAATTATGCCAAAGTGTTTTTCGCAGGCAATAAGCCATTGATATTAAAATCGCTTAATGCGCTGGAAGAAAGGCTGGATGAGCGGGTATTTTTCCGGGCAAACCGTAAGCATATTGTAAACATGCGCATGATAGAAAAAATTGAACCTTACTTTAACGGAGGTCTTTTACTGGATATACAGGGTGGCGAAAAAGTAGAGGTGAGCAGGCGCCAGGCGGTTAAGTTTAAAGAGATGATGAGTTTGTAAATACTACTTGTAAAAAATGGTATTTAGAAAAAAGGCTGAGGTTGTTCTCAGCCTTTTTTTGTGCAGTAAAATAGCTACAAAGGCATAAAAGCTCTACCACGCAAGCAGCATATGCAAAGGCTTTTTTCAAAAGCATCTAAGATTAAAAAAAAGAACCACAGTATAGTGCCAGATATTAAAACCTACAAAATCAATGAAGCTATAGTAGTCTGCAATCTTAAAGATTTTATGGGCAATCATCTTCCTAAACTAAAATAATCATCCTTGTAAATCAAAAATGACACTTTTGATTTACAAGGATGAAATATTACTCCTATTACTTTTTTAACCTTAGCCAATTATTTAAAAATGCTTTGGACTCTTCCGAAAAATTCTCGATATCGGCTTCTGTTATTTGCCCATCGAAATAAATACCAGCTACTGTAGACAAATACCTTGACCCTGTTAGACCATCATAGCGGTTTGCAATTCGTTTATCCTGTTCCTTAATTTTTTTAAAAAGCTGATGGTATGCAGTACGATTATCGATACTGCCTGTCTGCCATTGCGTTATTGTTACTGCTGCTTGCTCTAGTGCAGTTTTAAAATCAGCATCAACTCCTTTATCTATTAAAAGTCGGGCAAGTTTTTTTTCGCTTTTAGAAAGTTCGGAAGCCATATTATTTGATGTTTTTTTATGAATAAATCATCTTATTTTTTACCTAATCCGCCAAACAAACCACTTAATACTTTTAATGCATTCTCTATAACACCCGAATTACTGATAGGTAATTTTAAATAAGTTTGTCCTGTTGAGCTATCTGTTTCTGTAATATTATTTATTAGTCTTTGTGTACTTTCGGGGTTGCTTAAAATATTCAGTAAGCCTTCAAAAAAGCCAGCTCCCTTTTGTAAAACATCTGCTTCTGGTGTAAGTGCTGAGTGTATTTCCGTTGCTGTCGGTTTTGCATTTTCGCTACTATCATTACTAACTAACGGTGCAATTGTTTCGTCTTCAGTTACTTCAACCTCAACTATAGCACCGTCGGGTGTTACAGCCATTTGTTTTTCAATTTCTCTTTCTTCATTTATAGTATAATCCGGTACAGCAACTGTTAATCCTGTTGTAACAGATTCAATAGATTTCATAAAATGTTTAAACTTATCATCACCCATAAATATATCATTATCACCACCATCTAAAATACCTGCTGCCACTCCTTTTTTAAATTTCAGAACATCCAGCATGCGGTGTTCGATACTACCCTGCGAAACAAGATTTATAATGCTTACATTTTTCTTTTGTCCCAGACGGTAAATACGCCCGATGCGTTGCTCTAATACTGCCGGATTCCATGGAATATCCAGGTTAATCATGTAGGCAGCCGATTGTAGATTGAGCCCTACACCACCAGTATCGGTTGATAAAAATATTCTGCAATTTTTATCGGTTGTAAAATTCTCATACAGCTTTCCCCTGTCTTTGCCCGGTATGCCACCATGCAAGTATTCAAAACCAATATTTTGTTGTTTTAAAATAATGGCCACCAATCTTGTCATACGTTCCCACTGGCTAAAAATCACTATTTTCTCATCTGGCATTGCCAGTATCTCCTCTAAAATATTTTGCAGTTCATCTAATTTTGTTTGGTGGTTGGTTTCCTGATCAATGATAAAAGTGCTGTCACTCACCATACGCATCATGTTTAAAAATTTTAATAAACTTTGCCGGTCTTCTTCACTTAAAAAATGCATGCGTTTCCATTTGTTTACCAACCTTGCAACTTTATCTGCATATTCTGTATGCAATTCCAACTGTTGTGTTGTAAGCGGTACAAAAAGATTTTTATCCATCCGCTTCGGTAAATCTTTCAGCACTTGTGCTTTGGTGCGGCGCAACATTACATGCTGTAAAAGTGTACCAATGTCATTCAAATTTTTATAGCCAATTACTTTATCCGTAAACTCATCTGTAATTTGGTATTTTGATAAAAAATTGTGCAGCGACCCAAGCATGTATGGATTTACTATTTGCATCAAAGAATACAGGTCTTCAATTTTGTTTTCAACCGGTGTGCCTGTAAGCACCAACGCATAGGTAGTTTTAATGCGTTTAATGGCAGCCGATGTTTTGGTTTTCCAGTTTTTTATTCGCTGTGCTTCGTCCAGTATCAATACATCTGCCTGCATTTCGTTTAGATAAATAAAATCATTCGATGCCATTTGATAACTTACAATTACGTAGTCTGCAGTATTGTTGCCGTATAGTTTTTTTCTTGCCAAAATATTACCCTCAGCCACACACACATTTTTGTTCCCCGTAAATTTTTCAATTTCAGTTTTCCATTGATATTTTAATGAAGTTGGGCAAATGATAATTGCGGTATTGATTTTAAATTGTCTTCTTAAAACTTCTGTACTCACAATTGCCTGTAGTGTTTTACCTAGCCCCATATCGTCGGCTATTATGCATCTACCGGCTTTTACAGCAAACAAAACTCCCTTTTCCTGGTAGGGGAATAATTTTGCTTTGCTGATATCCTTAAATAATGCGGTTTGTTTTTCGGCTACTATTTGTTTCCGGTGCAGGTTATTTCTTTCCTGTACAATATATTCCAAGGCATCATCATAACACCTGAATTCGGGATGGAGTTTATGGGCTTTCTGTAGAAAAATTTCAAACTTTAGAAAAGCAGGTTTTAATAAAACCATATTGTAATTAAAAAAGCCAGACGATAGTTTTTTGTATTCCGCTGTATTCTCCGTACCAATACGCAATTTCACTTTTCGTTCGCCCCGGTAATCTACATAAACAGAGCTGTATGGCGGTATATATGGAATGGCCAATTGCTTTTTTAATGCTGGCTTTGATTTTACTTTTATCAATACCGCCTCTATATGTTTGCAGGTACCTAACTGGTTGGTTTTAAAATCGGGACAGCTGCAAAAATTAAGCGAATTATCTGCACTTCGCAAAGCCACTTTATAGGTAGTAGCTGATTTGGAACTATCCACCTTGTAGTCTCCAAAAACAAGTCCGGCACTTGTTTTTTTGATGTTCAGATTTTCGTCTTCAGCAATTTGTTGGCGCAAAATTATTTGCCATTCAACACTAGTCATGTCTGCAGGTTTACGGGTATGCGAAATCCTGTTTTTTATTGGAGCCTTCTTTTTTGCACTGCTTTTCTTTTTCATTTTTTCTTTTAAGTATGGTGTAATTTAAAGCAGGAATATGTTTTTGTTGAAGGACTTGAGCAACTTGTGTAAAACTTTGTTTTTACAAATACTTGTAATTCATCAACAAGCTTTTTAAGTTATTTTATTTTAATATCAGCTAATATTTTACCAGCATCATCTTCCCATTTTTTAGTAGCATTCTTTTGTCGGCAAACCATCTTGAAATTTTTACTTTACCGCCTGATTAGCAATTTTAATAACTATACCAGTTTCTGAAAACTATCAACAAAAATTAAAAAGCTACTATAGATTTGCAGGCTTTAGTTTTTTTATAAAAAGGAAAAAATAAAACTGTGAGAAATTTCTACCACAAAAAAATATTTTATTTTCCGCTGAAACCATTGATATTAAAGGGTTATATCGAATCGTTTGTTTGTGCGTTTATAATTTTAAAAAAATATATTTGGCAGATTGGAAAAATTAATTTCATCTTTGCACCGCAAAATAAAAGGCACCAAACAAAACATGCAACGCACCAATTTACATATTATATCAAAAAACTGCTTTAGTCCGCTGATGGACTTTACAGTTTTCGGGGCAGGTTTTGCTGATGCGTAAAAAGAGATTTTACCAATACTAAATAGCGAAGCCCCGAAATAAAATTCGGGGTTTTTTTATTTCCCTATCCCCTAGAGGAGGGCAAAGCAATCTTATAATAATTGAAAGGATTACTTATTTATAAATTAAAAAATTGATGCAGCAACAAAAAAAGAAAATAGCGATACGATTACAATATTCAGCCACTACGTGGATGGCAACGGAGCGTAAAAACAGCAGATGTTTGAATGCCGGAAAGAGTAATCTAATTCCAGATAGAAGGCCGTGGTATGTACGAACGCAAGCATAAAAAGTGTTACAGCAATAGTAAAGCCCGGCCAAATTAGAATGGCCGGGCTTTTTTATTCCACAAAAAATAAAATAAATAAAATGAAACTGATAGTAATTGTATTGATGGTGAGGGCTGTACTTGCGTTAATTGAAAATAAACTAAACAACCGCTCAAAGAATTTTTAAAATATTGCAGTAAAGGAGGGAAAAAGGTTTCCCCTGTGAGATGCAACAGGGGAGCCTTTTCTTAAAACTTGTATTTCTAGCGTGGTTAAAAACATAAAATCATTCCAATTGGCCGGATATTCAACTTTGACTGAGAGTTGAAGTTGCGAATTTTATCACTCCTTCGATGAAGAGAGCCCGGATGAACGAGGGAGTTGTCTTGAAAACAGTTGGCCCAAAAGGTTCGGGGGTTCGATTCCCTCTATCCACAGAAAATGTTTTGGAGAGTTGACAGAGCGGTAATGTAATGGCCTGCTAAGCCATCATCGTTTATTCGGTGCAGTGGTTCGAATCCACTACTCTCCGCAAATGTCCTGCTGGCAGACATGGCGTATGCATTCGGCTGCAAACCGAAGGAAGGAAGTTCGAATCTTCTGAAAGACTCTGGTAGAATAATTTTTTTTTAGTAGCAGGTGAATTCAATAATGAGGTAAAAAGAAATCAATCAACAAACCTGGTTCAAACAAAATGGACGAATAGCTCTAATGGTAAAGCACTGCGCTGAAGCCGCAGCCGTACTGGTACTTCCGAAAGCATTTGGGATGTTTCGTCCACACAACCCTGCCGGCGTTTGCAAAGCCCTGTAGCGGTAATTTTAAAATAAATATTGTGATAAAAGCAAAATTGAAAAACAAAAAGTACAAGTGAGTGACACAACGATGTGGCCATGAAATACAAATGTTTGTTTCAAAAATTTTTTAATACGCTACAGAAATTAGGGCAAAAAAAAAATGAAATGAAAACACAGCAGCAGCAATGGAGAACGTTGAGTGGAAAAAAGATTCAACGGCCAATTGAAGAAGAAGTGATAGAAGTGATTGCTAATGAAAGAGCGATGGGACATGACCTGAAAGTATGCATTGGAACCGATAGTCAGGTGAAAGGAAGGGAAACCGAATTCGCTACTGTGATTGTTTTTATCCGGAAAGGCAAAGGTGGATTTATGTATATACACAATGAAACTACTACACAAAAAATGAGCATTAAAGAAAGGATGTTGCTGGAAGTGGCAAAGAGTATTGAAGTGGCGTATCCGCTGTGCAATATTTTCAGCCGCTACAATGTAGATATGGAAGTGCATGTGGATATCAACAGCAATCCAAACTTTAAAAGTAATGATGCTTTAAAGGAAGCAATGGGTTATATCATCGGGATGGGCTTTGTATTTAAAGCCAAGCCGGACGCATTTGCAAGCTCATGCTGTGCTAATAAAGTGGTGCAGTAGATAGTTCCCTTAAATTACCAAAGGAAGACTTTGAAAGTGTAGTTAAACTAAACAGATGAATAAAATTAAGACGCTAAGTTCCTTCTTTGAAAGCGTTTAGAGCCAGTAAAAATATCGAATAAAAATAAAAAAAATAAAATGGTAACAATAATTATTACAGTATTGGTTGTGGGTATTTTCATTTGGCTGATACCAGCCTTAGGGAATTATGTACAGCAATTATACAAGCATATGAAACGAACAATAAGCCGCAGAAAAAGCTACGGTATTTTTGAGAACAATTACATAGAAGTGAAAACTTTTTATGTACGGGAATACAATACAACTCCCTGTATTAGTTTTATCAATAACCTGGATGTGGAAAAGGCATACAACTATATCAACAGCGGCTTTGCTGGAAAGGTGCTGGCTGTTTACCAGCGTAACTATTACAATTGGCAAAAGCAACAACAGGAGTTTAATTACTCAGTGTTTAAACTGGAAAATAGCGTGATGATAGAGTTGGGAAATGATTATGCGGAAGTATTGTTTGGCAATAACAGCTATGCTTATGCAAATGATTTGATGAAGATTTTTTCTACCTACAAAGCACCGGAGAAAGATGACGATTTTGAAATCAACATCATTACCCAAAACAGTAATGGACTTGATTTAAAACAACTGGATATAAAACCTACTTCGCTGGATATTGGTTTGTATTACAATGATGATTTTAAACCGGTGGACGAAATCATTAAGCAGCGGCTGTCGAAAGAAAATGACAAGGGAATAATACTGTTGCATGGTTTGCCTGGTACAGGAAAAACAACTTATCTCCGTCACTTAATTGGCAGCATTAAAAAACGAGTGTTGTTTGTATCACCCAGTGTGGCAGTCAATTTAATGAACCCTGAGTTTATTGATTTGCTGATAGATAATCCGAATACTGTGCTGGTGATTGAAGATGCAGAAAATATTATTATGGACAGGAAATTCAGCAATAACAGCAGTGTGAGTAATCTGCTTAATATCAGCGATGGGTTGTTGAGCGATTGCCTGAATGTACAAATCATCTGCACTTTCAATAGTGCGTTGAATACGGTGGACAATGCTTTGTTACGAAAAGGAAGGTTGATTGCAAAGTATGAGTTTGAAAAACTGGGCATTGAAAAATCGCAACGACTGAGCAATCATTTGGGTTTTGACAAGGTGATTAACAAACCTATGACGATTGCAGAAATTGCCAATCCGGATGAATTGGAAGTGCCAGAACAACGAGTACAGGTGATGGGATTTAGAAGAGAGGTTGAATTGAATTAAAAAGTAAAAAAATTATTAAAAATCAGCGAATAATTCCGCTGGAAGAAAAAAATATTTATGAGCAAATTAAATATGCAGGGAAAAGAAATTAGGGCTGTTGGTTATCCTGAAGGACCGGTAATAAGTGTGGCTATGAATGTGATGAATAAATATTTTAAACATCATGAAAAAGATGAAGTGATAAATATATTAAAAGACGTTTTAACGTCACCGGAAAATTATAAAACGCATGAAACCCTATCTGGCATTGCAGAAAAACTGCTGGCAACTGCGGAAGCTGAAGCCCCGCCTTTGGAGGGTCTTAGGGATACTGCAATCCACTTTAATGTATTTGGGCAGGAGTATATTGAAGAGGGCGCCATGCACCAGATGTACCAGGCGGCAAAATTACCCATCAGTGTTGCAGGGGCTTTAATGCCCGATGCTCACAGCGGCTATGGCTTGCCGATAGGCGCAGTGCTGGCAACGCACAACGCTGTAATTCCTTATGGCGTAGGCGTGGATATTGGCTGTAGAATGTGCCTGAGTATTTTTGATATTGATCCGAAAGAATTGAGGGACAAAGAAAGTTATTTTGCCAGAGAAATCAACGAAGCTACTTTGTTTGGAAGCGGCCAGCAATTTGACAGGGCATCCGATCATGAAGTGATGGAGCATGAATTGTTTTATCAATTACCCCTGCTGAAAAGCCTGCATGGAAAGGCATGGAAGCAATTGGGGTCATCCGGCAGTGGCAATCACTTTGCAGAATTTGGGGTGATAGAGATTGCAGAAAAAGATCCGGTGCTGGGTATTTCGCCAGGTAAATATGTGGGGTTTTTAACGCACTCCGGCTCCAGGGCCCTGGGTGCAAATATTGCCAATCATTATACAAAAATTGCCATCAGCAAAAGGCAATTACCTCAAAACTTAAAGAACCTTGCATGGCTTACCCTTGACGAAGATCCTGGTATTGAATACTGGAATGCGATGAACCTTGCAGGTGAATATGCAAGCGCCTGTCATCATATCATTCATGCAAAAATTGTTAAGCAATTAGCCAGACGACCTCTGAAAATGGTGGAGAATCATCACAACTTTGCCTGGAAAGAAATGTGGGAAGGACAAGAAGTAATTGTGCATCGGAAAGGCGCTACTCCGGCAGGTAAAAATGTGTTGGGGATTATTCCGGGCAGTATGACTGCGGATGGATTTATAGTAAAAGGCAAGGGCGAATCTGCTGCTGTTAATTCAGCCAGTCATGGTGCTGGCAGAAAAATGAGCCGCACCAGGGCAATTGCTTCTGTTACTGACAAACAGCTTAAAGATGAACTGAAAAAGTTTGGGATAAAATTACTGGGAGGTGGTATTGATGAATCTCCCTTTGCTTACAAGGACATTGAGATGGTGATGCAATCACAAAAGGCGTTGGTAGATGTGCTGGGTAAGTTTACCCCCAAAATTGTAAAGATGGATGGTGCTAAACACCGAAGCTGGAAGAATAGCGGAAGAGATGAAGTATTGGGAGAATAAGCTTTAAATAAATTGACAGCGCTTATCAAAAAATTATACTTGTACTATCGCCAGATAGACTGTTGTAAAATACTATCCCAGGAGTTTTCATACACAAAATAAACCAAACGGATAATGTGGTATGCGGCCAGCAAAATTGCCAGGCCGTATGCCAGTTTCCGGTTGTATAACCATTTATCAAAATACTCTTTTTCGGTAATCAGTTCGGTAGAAAGTACAACAATGGTAAGTACGGCAAAGGCAATTACAAATGGGCCCAGTATATGATAGCTTAGGCTCTTATAAAGATTACCCTCGTAAAAATAAACCAGTGATTTAGTAATGCCACAACCAGGGCAGGGAAAGCCTGTTAGCATTTTAAATGGACAAAAAGATTGGTCCGTTTCCAGGTGGTGGCTGCCATTTTGCATCAATAACACAAACGGAATTGCCAGCGTAATAAATGCGCCGGCAATTCCGTAAATTTTACGTTTTATCTTGGTATTAATTATATAGTTTGTTGATATCACTTTGCACAATCATTGCTGCTGCTATCGGAAAAAATAAGCCCAGCACTATTAATAAAGTTGATTGGTCTTTTTGTAACTCCCCGGTTCTTTCATACACTTTTGGCAAAGCCTCTTTACCGGCTAAATAATAGAAGTAGATATTTACCGGCATACAGCAACCTGCAAATATGGCGATGGGCTGAGAAATTACTTCTCTTTCTGCTACGGCATTCAATACATCAGCTACTTTAATGTTCCAGTAAATGAGGTATAGGCCGCAGGTTATTAATCCGAATACCAATACTAAAATTGGGTCTACTTTAAATACCGGAATGGGAGTTTGATTACCGAGTTGATCTTGCATGAGTTTGGTTGTTTAGGTTAAAAATATTAGCTAATATAGATAAATTTACAATGCATACTATTGTTGAATTTAATAAATTGATGCAACGCAAGCCTATGCTGATGAATGGTAATTTTTTTTATAAAAAATCCAGGTATTATAAAAGTGCTTGTAACAACATTTTTTCCAAAACAATTCTTTCATAGCCGGTTGTATTTTTATGCCATTTAATCAACCTGATTTCAGCGTCTGCAATCTCAATACCTGTAATGTCGCCATCACTAAAACAACAACAACCGCTGTTGAAATAACAAGGTTTTGTTTTGTTATAATTGTTAACTACATAATCATATTCTTCCTGTACGTAACGGATTTTTTTTGTAAAAATAGCTATGGCTGCCTCCTCATTATTTCTTCTTGCTGTATCCAGTTGTTGATATAGTTTTTCCAAATGGGTAAGCGATGCAAACACAGGCTGGTGGGTATGTCCGGTAATTAATACAGGATTGTTTTCCTGTTCGCTCCACTCATACATAAAGCGGTTGTGCACCGTTTTTAGCCGATCGTTGGTGGCAGGCAAATTGGGATTTAAGTTTAAAAAACTTTGCAGCGGCGCCCACACCCTTCCCACAAACCATGCACTAAACCAATTGCTGTCACTAAGGCCATCACCCTGGTGGCCATGGGTTAAAAAAATATCAAGAACAGCCTGTTCAATTTTTAAGTTCAGCAGCACAGCCTCATATATCGCAACTTTTTTATGATACATGCTTTTTAATTGCATGCCGGCCAAGGGATCATTATTCCAGAAAGTATCATGGTTGCCAAATACTTTTGTGTAACGTTTCTGTAATAAAAATTGCTTTTGTAAAGCAATACTTTTTTTATTATTAGCTTTTACCGGTCCCACCAGGTTTTCCCACAATTCTTCTTCATCACCTAAAGAAATAAAATGAAAATCCTGTTCTAAATAATATTGCAGTGCCTGCAGGTAAGTAGGCTCTGCTTTCATAAAATCATCACTGCCATCTTTAGCGCCTTTATGCTGATCGCTGAAAATAATAAACCGGGCATGCGCTTCATCCATCTCCAGCACCAACCCTTTTTTACCGGGATTTTTAATACAGTGTTGATACAATTCAGTTAATGCTGTGTGCACCCTTTGCAGGTTGGGCCTGCTGGAAAATTTATTGGCCAGCCAGATAACTGGTTTTGTTAATATCCGTTGCAGCAGTCTTTTCATTAAAATAATTGTATCCTATAAAAATAGGCAATTGCGGGGCATCCTTAAGTAAATTATTTATATGAAAATGTATGCCTTTTATATTTTTTGAAACCAGCCTTGATAATTTAAATTAACATCGTTGGCCTGTCCCGAATTTTTTTCGGGAGTTGAACTCCGGGGCAGCTTATCATTTTTCATTAGATGCTTCCGTGTGCAATTATCTTTTACAATTTCAAACCGCCCTTTTAAAACATGCTTAACTTCACCTCATGAAGACAATCGGATTTATCGGTGGCCTCACCTGGCTTTCCTCTATGGATTATTATCGTTTGCTTAACCAGCTAACCAATGAAAAACTGGGAGGCGTAAGCTCCTGTAAAATGCTGATGTACTCAGTAGAGTTTGAAGAAATTAAAACATTAACTGTTGCCGGCAATTGGGATGGCATTGCTGCTATCATTTGCAAAGTGGCGCAAACATTGGAACAGGCAGGTGCTGATTGTATTTTGATTGGCGCCAATACCATGCACTATATCGCAGATAAGGTACAGGCATCTATCCAAATTCCACTCATCCATATTGCAGAAGTTACTGCTACAGCAATAGCATCAAGGGGTTTAAATACCGTGGCCTTACTTGGTACTAAATACACTATGCAGTTAGACTTTTATAAAAATAAACTTGCCGCTAAAAACATCCGGACCATCATCCCCAACGAAGCTGATATTGAATACATCAACGATGCTATTTACAATGAAATGGGCAAGGGTATTTTTCTACCGGAGCGTAAAGAAAAATTTATACAAATCATCGACAACCTTCGACAACAGGGCGCACAAGGCGTAGTACTTGGTTGTACAGAAATTCCTATTCTTATCAAACAAACTGATGTTGACATTCCTGTTTTTGATACTACGTTAATACATGTGCAGGCCGCTGTGGCATTTGCTCTGCAATAGCAGGGGTAAAGCAACTATTAGCCTGATCGTTGCAAATAAATTGTAAATTAAAATTGAGAAACTACTATAGCACTTTTATAAGCTGCGCATGTGTTTGGGCCAAATATTCTATTTTTACCAAAACACTGTTACAACTCAATGCAAATACCTATCGACGAAATAAAAAATTTATTCGCAGCATTTTCCAGCGCCACCATCAACAGTATTGATAAACTTCCACAGGCCGGCAGCGAAAGGTATTACTTTCGGTTGCATACAACTGACGGAGATTTTATTGCAACCTATGGCGCCAACATTCAGGAAAATGAAAGCTTCATTTACTTCTCCCGTCACTTTACCGGGAAGCAATTACGCACCCCAAAAATTTTATGTGTAAATAGTGATAAAAACATTTACATACAGCAAGATTTTGGCAATGTTTCATTGCTGGATAAGCTGGAACAAAACGGTTTTACTGAGGAGATTTATAACCTTTACAAACAAAGCCTTCAGCAGCTGGCGTTGTTACAAATAAAAGGACATGAAGGATTGGATTATAAAAAATGCCTGACCAACAGTTCCTTTGGTAAAGAAGCGATCATGGCCGATTTGTTGTATTTTAAATATTATTTTTTAGATGCATTACGCAAGCCTTATGATAAACAAAAACTGATAAAAGATTTTGAAGCACTCAGTAATTATCTCTCACATACAGCGTATAAATTTTTTATGTTCCGGGATTTTCAAAGCAGGAATATAATGGTAGCCCCCTCGTTTGAAGGTGGGGTGGGGGAGACTGTTCATTTTATAGATTACCAGGGCGGCATGAAGGGAGCTCCGCAATATGATGTGGCATCTTTATTATGGCAGGCAAGAGCCAACTTAAATGATGATTGGAAACATAGGCTGCTGGAGGATTATATGGATGCTTTTGAAAATATTATTGAACAGCCAATTGATAAAGATGTATTTAGAAGTCAGTTTAATGGTTATGTGTTGATTCGTTTATTGCAGGTGTTAGGTGCTTACGGATTCCGGGGTTTATTTGAACGCAAGGCACATTTTTTAACCAGCATTCCATTGGCATTGCAAAACCTTAAATGGTTTGTGGCCCATCATAATGTTGGCATAGCATTGCCGGAGTTTAAAAAGGTATTGGAGCTTTGCATTAGTGATGAAGTGATACAGGAGTTTACACCCGTACAGGCAAACGATGAAACCCCTTTGGTTGTAAGTATCAACAGTTTTTCTTTTATCAAAACCGGCTACCCGGTAGATGAAACGAACAACGGTGGTGGCTTTGTGTTTGACATGAGAGGTATTCTTAATCCGGGCAGGTTTGATGCGTATAAACATTTATCTGGTTTGGATAAGTCTGTCAAAGATTTTTTAGAACAGCAAACCAAAATGCCGGATTTTTTAAACAGTGTGTACAGCATCATCGATATTGCTGTACAAGATTATATTAAAAGAGACTTTGAACATCTCTCCATCAATTTTGGATGCACAGGTGGTCAGCATAGAAGTGTATATGCAGCAGAAGCAGTCGCACGCCATTTGCGCAATAAGTTTAAAGTAAAAATTGAATTGAATCATCAGAATAAAGAAAACTGGAAAGTGCTATGAAAGCAATGATTTTTTCCGCAGGATTGGGGACAAGATTTAAACCATGGACAGACAGTCACCCGAAAGCATTGGCTGTAGTAAATGGCAAATCGTTACTGCAACGCAACATTGAATATTTACAGCAATATGGTATTTATGAAGTGGTGGTAAATGTGCATCATTTTGCCGATCAGGTAATACATGCAGTGAAAGAAAATAACGGTTGGGGAAGCAATGTAATGATTAGTGATGAAACCGACGAAGTACTGGAAACTGGCGGCGGCCTATTAAAAGCAAGAAATCTTTTACAAAATCATCAGCCTTTTATTACACTCAATGCAGATATTTTAACGAATCTTAACATCCATGATTTAATTGCTTTTCATCAACAAAAAAAAGCACTTGTTTCATTTGGTATTACCGACAGAATAAGTTCCCGTAATTTTTTATTTGATGAAGATAGCCGTCTCTGCGGCTGGATGAATAGCGTAACGGGTGAAAAGAGAATTTCGATTGATAAGCCAAATCTTACTCCAAAGGCTTACAGTTGTGTTGTAGTTTTTGAACCGATAATTTTTGACCTTATCCCACAGCATGGAAAATTTTCTTTGGTTGATACTTACCTCAGCCTTGCTGCTGATAATCCTATTTATGGTTTCGACCATTCAGGCGATAAACTGGCAGATGTTGGTAAGCCGGAAAGTGTGGCTATTGCTGAAAGTTTATTTGAATAGCAACCTATCCATCTATCCAAAAATAGGAAAGGCAGTAATAATAGTTAGAAATTAATAACCATTAAAGTCATTGGGTTAGCTAGGTTTAGCGGTTTAGAAGTTTAGTGGTTTAGCACTTTACAAGAAAGCCTACATACCAAACCATCATTAATGCTTCACTACAATTTTTTGTGTTTGTACTGCATCATTGGCAGTTATTCGCAACAGGTAAGTGCCCGAAGGAATATTGGCTGTTGACATTTCGCTGGTTGTAGTTCTGATGTTTTTTTGAATTAATTTTCTTCCAACAGCATCAAATAATTCTGCAATGGCAGTTGTACTTACCGGGGCTGATATTTGTATAACTGTACTTGCAGGATTTGGATAAACAATAAATGAACCTGCAGTTTTTTTATTATTCAGCAATACAATTCTGCTGTAACTAAAAGTACCGTCTTCATCAATTTGCCTGATGCGATAATACAAACTACTTGTTGGAATATTGTTTTGTGTAAAGCTGTATAACCCACGGCTGGCTTCAGTTATGGCGATGCTGCCAATATTGATCCAGTTTTTTGTGTTGTAACTAAATTCAACGTTAAAGCTGGCTGCATTAATTGCAGGTGTAGCAATCTGCCATTGTATCAATGCAGTTTTATTATTGATGAACGATGCTCTTACATCAATGAATTTTACCGGAAGTATTCCAAATAAAAACGGTGTGGGGATATTCTCTCCTATATCTCCGGCATTGCCGTTTTTGTTGGGATCTGTAACAGTAGAATCTCCATTATTGGATGAGTCTGCAACATTTACCAGGCTGTTAATATCACCACTACCAATATCTGCTTTGGCAATGGCTGAATTTAAATAGGTACTAAAGGCATTCAAATTAGTAACCCTGCAACTGATTTGAATTTTAAAAAAATAATCTCTGTTGGTTAAAGTTCTGTTTGCAAGATTTTGGCCGGAAGCTAATAAGTTGGTATTGGTTGTTCCGTTATACAAAGGGTTTATGGTGAGTCCGGCTGCATTGGAACTTGTTACAAAACTGGCGCTTACATTTGAAACATTAGCCCCACCAAATGGAACCGACAGGTCATCTGATAAACTGATATTGTTTAGCAACACATTCCCGAGGTTTTCCGCATATATTTCATAAGTAAGATCTGCAGTATTACTGTTTATTTTTGTACTGCTTAATAATCTTTTGGTGCAACCAACTGATGGAGTCACGCTGGTATTGTCAATAGGTAGCTGCCCATTTTGAAAAGCCTTTTCTGTGCCCAATACATTTGTTGCAATATTGTAATCGTAATAATAGCAGGCATTATTAAAGTCGGCACCTGCTAGTTCCAGAATGCCATTTAGGTAGGCAATGCCATAACAATCTTTAGGAAGTGTTTGTAAAAAAGTAGCGGTTGCTGTTGTATTACCACTGTAGTTATTTATTTCATACAGTTTACTGATACCGTTTCCCAGACAAGCAAACATTCTGCCATTGGGTAAAATGGTAAGGTCTCCGCTTGCAATGGTATTGGGGAAATTGCCCGCTGGAAATTGTAATATTCTTGTATTAATTACAATGCCGGTATTTACATCAAATTTATCGAGGCTGCACTGGCCGGTGCCTGGATTGTAATTAGAAAATGACCAAAGGTCTCCATTATTATCAAACTCAAAATTATTACTCACATAGCTGTAGGAATAAGTTGGTGTAACTGGAATAGTAATAGGGCAGGTAATATTGACTGGCAGGCCAATATCCAGTACCCATATTTTGGTTTGAATACCATCTCTTACATCAGCAACATACACTTTATTGTTTGCCGGATTGTAAGCAATAAAAACACTGTAGATACTTGCTGTTTGTGCTTCAAGATTACAGTTGGCCAATAAAACAGGACTTTCGGTCAAAGGGTTTTTTATCATGGAAAACCAGGGTTGGCTGGAGGTATTACAGGCATTGCCTCCAAAATTTACAAGAACAGAATTTTGTGCTGTTGATAACTGGCAGCACAATCCAAGGGCTAAAATAATCAGGTTTAGTTTTATTATAGAAGATGCTTTCATAACAGTTTATTAAATATCGGCAAAAAAAACCTGTATGTATTTTTAAAGAAAAATTAGATGGTACATAAATTTTAAAATAGGATACAAGGATGGATGTGATGAAAAATTTGCATCGTAAATATAGTTTATTTTTTGGTGTAGACATCGCTACCCCTGCCAGTATACTAATTACGGCAGACATATTAAAACTAACAACTGCAGTATATAATTTGCTAATGTAATAGGCCAATGGGGGAGCTTTGCTTTTCGCAATACCGATGATTATTCTTTTAAAACATTCAAACATGTTGTGGCAGCTGTTGCTTTTGCAGACTGCATACACTAGTTGGTATATTTCACAATACGCTGCTACAGTATTTTTAAGGGTACGGTTTTCACTACTGACCAAATATTTGTTGCACACAATCAGTTATTGCATAGCTTTTATATCAAGAAATCGTATCGGCATATATCGCTGCTGATTGGTGCTGAAATGTGACTTGTATCCTCACAAACCACTTTCGACTGGGAATATTTTAAGTTCAGCCGTTTTATTTATCGCTGTAAGTGTTTTTTGGATTTGTACAAAATGTCGTTGCTCATGTGCAATAAAAAAACGGAAAGTATCTCCCAACTTCAGTGAGATCAGCTTGCTTAAAGTAGTGGGTATACGAATATAATTGAGGTTGGCGTTTTTGGCAATCTGTAATAAATTGAGCAGTTGATGCTGGTGCTGAATAAATTCCTGCAACATGTTTGCTGCATCGGGTTGTGTGGATGGAATTGCATCCTTAGGTGCTTTCATTTTTTTTCCAATGCTGTTATC
>JBBQEA010000016.1:0-37062 GCA_038320245.1 Chitinophagales bacterium
AACAAGGTTACCGATGTAAGCCAGCCCAATGCAATGGTTCCACCAAAACTGCTGAAGCAGAAAATAATGAAGCCCGCAATTAACACCATTGCTGTATAAACAATACTTAGCCCCGTGTTTTTTATGGTAGCTGAAACAGTGCTCATTACATCGTTATTATGAGTTGGTAGTTCCTGTTTATAGTTTACCAAAAACCGGATAGTAATATCAATGGCAATGCCTAGCGCTACGCTAAACACGAGTACAGTGGAGGGTTTAAGCGGTACCCCCACCCAACCCATTACACCTGCCGTAATTACCAACGGAATTAAATTGGGTATTAGGGAACACAGCAAAATTCTCACCGATTTAAACAGATACAGCATACACAAAGAAATAAGCAAAAAAGCCCAGAAGATACTTTCCTTTAATCCGTTAATGATAAATTTGCTGCCTTCTAAAAAAGTAATGCTGGTTCCTGTTAGCTTCACATCGTATTGAGCTGTATCAAATAATTGGTTTATTCTATTCTCAATTCCATTTAATACAACCGGTAATTGTTGGGTACCAATATCTGCCATATTAACACTAATACGTGTGCTCTGCCTGGTAGAATCCATAAAGGACGAAAGCATTTTAGAGAAATTATTTTTACCAGCATTGCTATCCGTTTTATTGGGCCGCAGGTACTCGCCCACAAAAGCTCCATCAAACATATTGGGCAATCGATAATTGGCAGAGTCGCCATCATAAAAAGCCTGCTTGGCAAATTTCAATCCTTCTGCAATACTTAAAGGCCGGTTCATGTTAGGCTGTGCTGCTATATACTGTGAGAGCGAATCTACTTTTGCAAATACGGTTAATGCCCGTGTACCGCCGAGGCCATTTCGTTTTTTTGTATCCACCACAATCTCGAGCGGCATGACTCCTTTAAAATTCTTTTCAAAAAATTTCAGGTCGGTATAAATTTTATCTGTTTTGGGTAAATCATCTACAATAAATGCAACCGTCTTTAATTGGAAGATACCAGCAACTGCTGCAATTAGCAGAACTGCTGTTACAGCGTAAATAGTTTTGGTATGGTTCATTACCCAATATTCAATCCTGATTAAAAAAGACGTTAGCCATTTGTTATTCAGGTATTTCATTTGCGCCGCCTTGGGTGCAGGAAGGTAACTTAATGCGGCTGGCAGTAAAATAAAAGAGATAACAAATATCAGCATGATGCTAATACCGGCTACCACACCAAACTCTTTTAATATAGCACTGCTGGTAAATGCAAACACCGCAAAACCAATAGCAGCCGTGATATTGCAAAACAATGTTACAATCCCCATCTTACTCACCATCTCTATCAAAGCCTGGTTTTTATTTTTATTGGCTAAAAAAGAAGTATGGTATTTATTGATAAAATAGATACAGTTGGGTATGCCAATTACCACTACCAATGGCGGCGTTAATGCCGTAAGCAACGTGATTTTATACCCACATAAAAACAATACCCCTACGCTCCATACTACCCCCATCAATACCACCAACAGAGATAAAATGGTAGTGCTAAAGGAGCGAAAAAAAACCAGTAAAATTAATGCACTAAATACCAGTGAGCCTATTAAAAAGAACCGCATTTCTTTTTGAATTCTGTCACCAACAATGGTTCTTATTAATGGAAGCCCGCTGAGGTGTGCGGTTGTTTTGGTAGTTGCTTCAAACGTTTTTACACAGGCAATGATATCGCTTACAATTTTTGATCGCTTAGGTGAGTTCAACGAATCTTTGTTAATGCCAACCCCCATCAGGTAGCTATTGCTTTCCTGGTTGTATAAAAGTGATTTGTAAAATGGCAGGTTTAAAAATACATTTTTGGCGCTGTCTAATTCCGCTTGTGTTGAAATACCATCATTGAAAATTTTAACGGGGATAAGTTTTTCTGTCAGCTCATTTTTTTGGAGTGTAATGGCTGCCGGTACACTTAGTATGTTAGTTACATTATTTACTTTCCGCAGTTGCTCCTGTAACGTAGTGTAAGCTGTAAAATAACTCAGTTTAAAAAATTGGTCCGTTTGGACGGCTATTACAAGTACGTTACCATCATCGCCAAATTTTTCCCTAAAAGCCAGGTAGTCTTTGTATTTGGGATTATCAGTTGGTATCGCCTTGGCGAATTCGTAACTCAGTTTTACTTTGCTTGCGAAATATCCCATTACTGCAGTAACTGCAAATAAACCTATCAAGAGTATTAACCTGTTTTTAATAACAAAACTGCCTAAACGTTGCCACATAATTAATTAAGATTTTTGGATTCAAAAATGCAAATGTTGAATGCTGCGCAAAGGAAACTAATTTATCCGGCATTGTGTAAATGTTGGCTATTTTTGAATCTTAAAAATTAGTTACTGCATTTAGGGATAGTGGCATGACACACAAAACAAAAGGGATTGTATTACGCACCGTAAAGTATGGTGAAACCAGCATGGTGGTTAGCCTTTTTACAGAATTGTTTGGTGTGCAAACCTATATGGTGAATGGTGTAAGATCTTCCAAAAAATCTTCTTCAAAAGCCAATCAGTTTCAACCCGGTGCCTTGCTGGATTTAGTGGTTTACCATAGCGATCAAAAATCGATGCAACGTATCAAGGAGTTTAACTGGTCGGTTTTATACACACAGGTTTTAAGTGATGTTATAAAAAACAGCATCGCTTTATATATGGTGGAGCTATTGCACAAATGCCTTAAACAGCCCGAACAAAACACAGCTCTTTTTTACTTTTGTGAAGATGTGTTCCTTGAATTGGATAAGGCCGATAGAACCATTACAGCCAATCTACCATTGTATTTTGCGCTGCAACTGGCGCATTTTTTTGGATTTAAAATCAATGATGATTATGATAAGGAACAAAATATCCTCGATTTGCAGGAAGGCAGTTTTGTTACGGAACAACCAGTTCATCCTTTTTTTATTGAAGGAGAAAATGCCTTGCTTACTTCTCAGTTGTTAAAAGTATTACAGCCTTTTGAATTGGGCGCTTTTAAACTAAACCACACTAACAGGCGTCAACTATTAAAACATTACCACGATTACTATGCATTTCACATACCCGAATTCGGGGAAATGAAAACGATGGCAGTGTTGGGAGAAGTTTTGTAGGATTTTTTTTGTTTCAATGAAAAGAAATTTTAAAACTATTTATTAAGTCAGCATTTTAAAAATGAGAAAAATAATTGTTTTTTGTGTATTGATTATTCGTTTGCAAGCCGGCGCACAATCATTTTATTTTCCTCCCAATATTGGTAATACCTGGGATACGATTGCACCTGCATCAATAGGCTGGTGTCAGCCTGGCATTGATTCGCTTTATAGCTATTTAGACGAAACCGGTACTGATGCTTTTATTGTTTTAAAAGATGGAAAAATAGTGCTGGAAAAATACTTCGGTACGTTTACCGTGGACTCTCCTCATTATTGGGCTAGCGCCGGCAAAAGCTTAATGGGTATGCTTACCGGTATAGCACAGGATAAGGGTTTGGTAAATATAAATAGCGCTGTTTCCAATTATTTGGGTAGTGGTTGGTCTGCTGCACCTGTGGCAAAAGAAAGCCTGATAACTCTCCGTCATTTGCTCACCATGACAAGCGGATTCAATGATAAACCCGCTGCTCCCTGTGATAATGAAAGTACTGCTGCCTCTTGTTTACAATATCTTACCGACACTGGTCAACGATGGGCATATCATACGGGTGCCTATCAACAACTGCAGGGAATTATTGCTGCTGCAAGCGGCTCATCCATCAATGCGTTTACCAATGCAAACATCAATAACCGCATAGGAATGACAGGGCTCTGGGTTAATGGGGTTTATTACAGTAAAGCAAGATCCATGGCAAGGTTTGGATTGCTGGCGCTTAACCACGGAGTATGGGCAAGTGATAGTATTTTAAAAAACAGGGCATATTGGAATGCAATGATAAATACTTCCCAAACCTATAATGAGGCTTATGGTTATTTGTGGTGGCTAAATGGCAAAAGTTCCTTTATGTCTCCGGGATTGCAATTAATTTTTAATGGTAGCCTTATTCCAAATGCGCCACCGGATATGTTTGCTGCGTTAGGTAAAAATGATCAGAAAATTTATGTTGTACCCAGCAAGGGTTTGGTTGTAATTAGAGTTGGTGAAAGCGCTTATGGTGTAGCAATGGCCTTTTCGCCTTTTGATGATTTGCTATGGGGCAAAATAGATAGCCTTGATTACAAATGCAGCTACACATTTACTGGCAATGGCAACTGGAATGTGGCTTCCAACTGGAGCAATAATTTAATTCCACCAGCTGTTCTGGCAAAAGATGCCGTTATTAACATTAATCCAATTACCGGAGGCGAGTGTATCCTGAATATGCCACAAACCATTTCAAAAGGCAGCAATCTGCTGGTAAAACCAGGCGCTCAATTCAGGATCTTGGGTAATCTTACAATTTTAAATCAGTAGTTGTGGATAGATTTTCAATTAAATAAACACTATTTGTCACCTATTAATTCAAAAAGCGAACGCTGCATTTCTCCTATTGATGGATGATGGACTTTTTGACCAAAATGAAACCCGAGAAGAAAGTTTAATCCAAAAGTTTTTATCCCTCTTTATAAAACCCTGCCATTCATCCCCAAAATTACCCGTTCAAAAAAAGGTAAATATCTAAGTAAAAATCAATTTAATCAGTTAAACCCAATACCAATAAGGGTTATAGGTATATAACCTGCATTTTATTTTACCGATTACTATTACTTAATAGGTACTATTTATTACACAGTACCAAACTATGCCGTATCTTTGTATTGTCAACGTAAGACAACAATTAAAAATAAAGAATTTAAAAAATTATTATCATGAAAAAGTCAACCAACAGCTTATTTACTTCATTAAGTAACAGCTCATTCGCACATTTAACCAACGAGGTAAAAGAAACAATTGCTTTCGATTTACCCACTCAAAATTACCGTCAATTTACCGCTGCTGATTTGTGGAATGTACAACGTAAAGCTAAATCAAGAACTCAAAGGCGCTTTATTTAGTGAATCATTAGTAAATTTTGTATTTGTCTTAAACAAAATATACTCCAGAATAATTGACTGTTTTAAACGGTAACCGCTGTATCCAAAAAAGTGTTTTACTTTTGCGCTGGAAAAACTCCGTTTACAATCAATTAAACAGCAATTATCAACTTGGCGACTACAACATCCGAAAGAAAATCATTTTTTAACCGTATCAGCAACGGCAAGGATAGTGAAGAACAAACTGAAATGAGTTTTTTCGATCACCTCGAAGAATTGCGATGGCATATTATCCGAAGCATCGTTGCATGGCTTGTGGCAGCCATTTCTATTTTTATTTATATAGATTGGGTGTACGACCACATTATTTTAGCCCCGGCTGATGAAAAATTTGTTACCTATGGAGCACTTTGCAAGTTCGGCCATTGGCTGCACCTTGGCGATAGCTTCTGTATGCCACCTGTTAAAATCAATTTTCAGGTAACAGAAGTTAACGGCACATTTACTTCTGCTATCACCATCGCAATGATTGGTGGATTAATTGCAGCTTTCCCATATATTTTTTGGGAAATTTGGCGTTTTATAAAACCTGCCTTATCTCCAAAAGAAAGAAAATATGGTCAGGGCAGCATATTCTATGTTTCTCTTTGCTTTTTTACAGGAGCCATGTTTGGCTATTATTTACTGGCACCATTTACTTTTAACTTTCTGGCAAGTTTTACGTTGGGCAAATCCGGCCTTATTCAATACCGGCCTGCTATTAATGATTATATTGACAGCCTTACCAATCTGATACTTGGCTGTGGTATTGCTTTTGAGTTACCCGTATTGTGTTATGTGTTGGCCAAACTCGGTATTATAACCGGTAGTTTTTTAAAAAAACACTTCAAGTTTGCATTTGTGATTATACTGGTGGTATCGGCCATTATTACGCCTTCGCCTGACTGGACAAGCCAGTTTCTTGTAGCCATTCCACTCACTTTATTGTATTGGGTTAGTATATTACTGGCAAGTAGTGTAGATAGAAAAAGAGCAAAAGAAGAAAAGGAATGGAGTTAACTACTTTGGCTTATTAATGTGCTTTTAATTAACGAAATGGTTTAATTTTATAAACTAAACAAGGGTTGCTTTTAATGTATTTATTATCCAGTTTTTAAACTTCAACCACCATGACAGTATTTAACTTATCGCTTCCTGTAGCAATTGGCTGCGACCATGCCGGCTTTGATTGTAAAGAAGATTTAATTTCTTTTTTAGAAGGTGAAGGCGTTCAATTTAAAGATTTTGGCACTTATAATAAAGATGCAGTTGACTATGCTGATTTTGCACACCCTGTTTCGATTGCTGTAGAAAAAGGCGAAGCCGCATTCGGTATTTTACTTTGCGGAAGTGCCAACGGAGTAGCTATTACGGCCAACAAACACCAGGGAGTTCGTGCAGCTATTTGCTGGGGAGAAGAACTGGCCGAACTGGCCCGAAAACACAACGATGCAAATATTATTTGCATACCGGCCCGGTTTGTAAGAGATGGGGATGCTGAAAAAATGCTCGACGTTTTTATTAATACCGCCTTTGAAGGTGGCAGACATGCCAACAGAGTTAATAAAATTGCCTGTTAATTTATTTACAAATAGCTCTATCTGTTCCTTTATTTTTTCATTTTATTTTCTCAAATATTATACACTATCTATGCTTTTAAACTATTGTACAATAAAGAAAGCTTTATTGTTTGCCATTGTGTTTGGTTCAATACACAGCAGCTTTGCGCAATCCGGCGGCGCTGCAAAATTTGCCGCTCCCATTACAACCGATTTATTAAAAAAACATTTAACCATTATTGCAAGTGATGAGATGGAAGGTAGGGAAACCGGAACCGCCGGACAGCGTAAAGCTGCTGCTTATATTGAAGCTCAGTTTAAAGCAATTGGTTTAAAAGCTCCTGTTGATTTCAATGGCAGCTACCAGCAATTATATCCGCTTAACCAGGATTCCATGGTATTAACAGAAAGCCATGTAAAAATTGGAGATACTGAATTGAAATATGGCACAGACTACATTACATCGGTTGTAAATAACAGCTCTAAATCAATTGAAGGCAAGGAATTTGTTTTCGTTGGATATGGCATCAGCGAAGAAAAGTATGATGATTATAAAAACATGGATGTTGCAGGAAAAGTTGTTGTACTAATGCTGGGCGAACCAAAATTGAATGGTAAATTTTTAATAAGCGGAACCACAAAATATTCAAAATACACCTATCCGGGAATTACCGCCAAAATGCTGTTAGCTGCTCAAAAAGGTGCTATCGCTGCAATTGTTATCAATCCGGCAGCTGCCGTTCCTAATGGTAAAATAGCAAGTAATAATAATTCAGCTGTGTATTATCCACCCAATGGAAACGAAAAAAAAGCTAACTACATTGTGATTAGTCACGAAGCTGCCAATAAGTTTTTCCAAAACTGGCAGGTAGATAGTTTGGTAAAAACTGCAAAAGCCGCTGAAACTTTTGATGCTGGTAAATTTGAAAAGATAACCACTGCATTTAACTTTCAATATAAAAAAGAAAAGCAAATTATAAATGCCAGCAATGTAATTGGTATAGTTGAGGGAAGTGATAAAAAAGACGAGTATGTTTTTGTAACAGGACACTACGATCACCTGGGCATTCGTAACGGTAAGATATACTACGGTGCTGATGATGATGGCAGTGGTACCTGTGGAGTGTTGGCAATGGCAGAGGCTTTTGCCAAGGCAAAAACTGCTGGTAAAGGACCAAGACGAACGATGGTGTTTATGACAGTAAGTGGAGAAGAAAAAGGTTTGTGGGGAAGTCAGTATTATAGTGAAAACCCTATTTTTCCTTTGGATAAAACAAGTGTTGATTTAAACATAGATATGGTGGGAAGAGTAGACACAGAAAGGCAAAAAGATGACACGCTCAATTATGTATATGTGATTGGCCATAATAAACTGAGCAGCGAATTACAAGGTATTAATGAAGGAGCCAATAATAAAAATACCCAGCTTGTATTAGATTATAAATTTGATGAACCCAACGATCCGGAACAAATTTACTATCGTAGCGATCATTATAATTTTGCTAAAAAAGGTGTACCAATTTTGTTTTTTTATGATGGTATGCTAAAAGCAGATTACCACAAGCCTACAGACACCATTGAGAAAATTAATTTTGAGTTGTATAAAAAAAGAGTGCAAATGATTTTTTATACCGCCTGGGAAATTGCCAATAGAGATGATATGCTGAAAAGGGATATTCCACTAACCGATACTGGCAGATAGGACTAAGCTATTATTAAAAGTCAATTGCATATTTCTATTGCAGTTGATTAAATAGTCAAAAAAGATTTAAACAGAAAAGAGGCTGCTAACTTTTAGCAGCCTCTTTTCTGTTATTAGGAATTCTATACTTCTACGACAGTTGATTTTAGCACAGCAAAAAGCCACTCCAAAAATGGAATGGCTTTTATATTTACTAACCCCACAAAAAATAATTTTTACCCGGCAAGATTCTCAGCAATCTTAGCCCTGATTTTAGCTTCAATTTCGTTGGCCATTTCAGGATTGTCGGTAAATAATTGCTTTACTGCATCCCGGCCCTGACCTAATTTGTTGGTATCGTAACTGAACCAGCTACCGCTTTTTTGAACAATACCCAGTTCAACCCCCATGTCGATAATCTCCCCAACTTTTGAAACACCCTCTCCATAAATAATATCAAACTCTGCCTGCCGAAAGGGTGGTGCTACTTTGTTCTTTACCACTTTTACTTTTACCCTGTTACCAATAGCAGCATCGCCATCTTTAATCTGCGCCATTCTCCTGATATCTAACCTAACCGAAGCATAGAATTTTAATGCATTACCACCGGTAGTTGTTTCAGGATTACCAAACATTACCCCGATTTTTTCCCTCAACTGGTTAATGAAAATACAGCAGCAATTGGTTTTTGAAATAGTAGCTGTAAGCTTGCGCAATGCCTGGCTCATTAACCGTGCCTGCAATCCCATTTTACTATCACCCATTTCACCTTCAAGCTCACTTTTAGGAACTAGTGCTGCAACAGAATCTATCACCACCACATCCAAGGCGCCTGATAGAATTAATCTGTCTGCAATTTCTAATGCCTGCTCTCCGTAATCGGGTTGTGAGATTAACAGATTGTCAATATCTACACCTAGTTTTTGTGCATAATTACTATCAAAAGCATGTTCAGCATCTATAAAAGCGCACATGCCGCCTTTCTTTTGTGCTTCGGCTATTACATGAATTGCAAGGGTTGTTTTACCGCTACTTTCCGGACCATATATTTCTACCACTCTTCCTTTGGGCAATCCACCAATACCTAGTGCCACATCTAGCCCCAATGAACCGGTTGAAATTACTTCCTGCTCAAGATGCGGCTTTTCACCCATTATCATTACCGATCCTTTGCCGAAATCCTTGTCAATTTTATCCATTGTTAATTTCAGCGCCTTCAATTTTTCTACATTGCTCATGATGTGTTTTTTTAATTGTTATGCCCGATAAACTTCGGGTGATCTCCCTTTTTGTTCTGTGTAAAAATAAAATGGAAAACAAAGATAAAGGCTTTCTTTTATTAACACTAATTAGTTTAGTATTTTTTAGTAAAATATTTAGCGATAGGATTATACCTCATACTAACCCGGTTGCTATTTTAGCCGATTGGTACTACATTTAACCAATGGGCACCGCTAACAGAACTTCTCCAAAATAACCAGATTCAAAAAACCCCTTCAAGAATTACTTGAAAGGGCTTACAGTAGTAGCTAAATCCAGCCATTACATTTCCCGTTGGATGAATTTATACGGAAGAAAACGGGCAAAAAATGTTAATAATTTATCGTGTACTATAGGTTAAGGTTTAAATACTTTTACAAATAGACAAAACTTTTTTTATCTAAACAATACCCTAAACGGGGTATATATTTTAATGTCCGGGTCGGTGGCTTTAAAATTGAAATTCAGCAAAAGTTTCAATATTAACAAATTGTTACCAGCGTAAAAACAGGTTCTTTCATTGGCCAAATTCATATACTTTTCCACTCTCAAACTATTAATATGAAATGGATATTAACCAGCAGCAAGCAAGCAACAATCCGTGAATATCAATTGATGGATGAAAATAGCAGTAAAGTTGTAGCCAAAATAAATCCATTACACAAATCAGTAAGAATAAGCTGTGATAATCAGCATCGTCTTTTTTTTGTGGAACAAGTATCTTCATTTGCCGGTAAATATATTTATCATAACGAGTATGGAATGGAAGTTGGCAGCATGACTATGGATAAACAGGTTAAATGTGATGGTATAATATTATTAGACGAAACAAAATATTTTTATCGTCAACAAAACAACCCTTTGCCCGGATTACTTATTTATGAAAGGGGTAAATTTCAACCCTTATTTGATTGCAGTTTACAACCAAATAGTCCGGCTGCCGATATTGCCGGCGAAGTAAATGAAATTGATAATAAGTGCCTTTTGCTTGGCCTTTGCTGGTTTGCTAATTTAAAGGCTACAAAAGAATTTGCTCATTAAAATTGTTGCCACTTATTAATCGTTTAGTAATTATCCTGCACCAAAAATGTTACCGCAAATTTGTTTAGTGGGTTTAGGAGTTTAGTTACCGTACTAAATTGCAAACTTTTACAAAACACTCATAACTGTTGCAGTCGTTTTGGTTGTGATTGTATCAACCTTATTAAAAAATGTAGGCTATTGCAAACCCTAAATAAAAACAGCGTATCTCAATAACCCCATTCTATTTTTAAATATCTTGCTCCATCATTTGCTTCTATTTTAATCAACCTGCGCAAAAAACTATCAGGCTCGTAACAATGACTGTTACTGGTGATTAGCTAATTTTCCTTTATTTTATCACTCTTGCCAGGCGGTAATATTTTGCAGATAATTTCATAGTCGGGTAGTTACAGCTTGTTGCCATATAATCCTGTTTTATCCAATGTAGGTAATTCATTTATTCAATTCTTTTTTACAGGTTGTTAAAGCCAGGAACAAGTACTACTTTGCTGAGAAAAAAATGAAACGAGTTACTTCAATTGGAGGGATATTTTTTAAATGTAAAAACCCTGATGCACAAATGGATTGGTATGAGCAGCATCTTGGTATTGCCATGGATAAATACGGCAGTAGTTTTCAATGGCGAAGGGCAGATAATAAAGAAGAATTAGGACATACGGCCTGGGCACCTTTTGATGAAAATAGTGATTATTTTGGCAATCCTTCCCAGCAATACATGATCAATTACCGGGTAGAAAATTTACCTCTGCTGGTTGAACAGTTAAAAAAAGAGGGGGTAACCATTGCTGATGAAATTCAAGAATTTGAGTACGGCAAGTTTGTTCACATTCTGGATCTGGAAGGTAACAGGGTAGAACTATGGGAAGCCAATGATGAAGTGTATGAAAAGATGCTAAATGCAGTAACAAAGTAAATTCATTTACTTAGCTTTCGTAAGTTCAAAAAATTATTAAACAGAATTAAAAACAAATATCATGAACAACGCCATCAGCTGGTTTGAAATACCGGCAATTGATTTAGCAAGAGCCACCCTTTTTTATGAATCTATTTTCAGTACCCAATTGGTACCAATTGACCTACCTAATATCCGGATGCGGATGTTTCCGCTTGATGATATTGAAAACGGAATAGGTGGAGCAATAGTGGATAGTGGCGGTTTTCACAAACCATCTCTTACTGATGGGCCATTGATTTACCTGAATGCAAACCCCGATATTCAACTTATCTTAGACAAAGTAGATTCTGCTGGTGGGAGTATAATGGTACCTAAAACCCAAATTAGTCCGGAGAATGGTTATATGGCGGTGATTATAGATACAGAGGGAAACAGGATCGGGCTACATTCCATTGCTTCCTAAACAAGCTGTTTATTTAAACTTTATAATATGCAATCTCAAGCAAGTACAGTAGAAGCCTATTTAGCATCCTTGCCCAAAGACCGGCAGGAAGCTATTTTAGCAATCCGAAAAGCAATTCTTGCAAATTTGCCAAAAGGGTTTGTTGAGCAAATGAGTTATGGTATGATAGGGTATGTTGTTCCGCATAGCCTGTATCCTGCCGGGTATCATTGCACTCCGGCGTTACCACTACCTTTTATGAATGTTGCATCGCAAAAAAATTTTATTGCTGTATACCACATGGGCATATATGCAAATGCACAGCTATTAAAATGGTTTACCGATGAGTGCAGCAAACGAGTAACCGGTAAACTGGATATGGGAAAAAGTTGTATTAGGTTTAAAAAGCCTGCTAATATTCCCTTTGATCTGCTGGGGGAATTAGCTGGTAAGTTATCCGTTGCAGAATGGATAGCCCTTTATGAAAAAAATTATTTAGCTGGCAAAAAGCCCTAGCGCTATATTAACCATGAATTGGCAGCGGTGAATGGTCAACAGTTCGCCCTTTCCCATTCACCACCCGATAGCTATTGGGTCACGAATTGGTCCTTCTTTTTTTTATTAACATCAGGACTTAAGTAAAAATATTTCATGTTTATTAAAAATGCTTCTCCAGCCATTAGGGTCAATGAAATATTTAAAAAGCGATATACCACCTACCTTTGAAACGCTATGATGCAGGTTGTATTTGTTATTTCTTTATTACTTTTTACGGGCTATGCACTGTTGATTATTTTCTATACGGTAAGTTGGAAACAAATGCCCCGCTTTGTACCGGCAGCTAGTCAATTATCTGATAAAGATTCCGTTGAAATTTCCATCATTATTCCTGCCCGGAATGAAGCTGCAAATATCAAAGCCTGCCTTGATTCTATTTGCCGGCAAAGTTATCCTTCGCATTTATATGAGGTGTTGGTAATTGATGACTACTCTACAGATGATACAGCATCCATTGTAAAAAATTATCCGGCAACAAACATCCGGCTTATTGCTTTGCAGGATATTTTACAAAATGGAATTATCAACTCTTATAAAAAAAAAGCAATTGAAATTGCCATCTCAACAGCAACGGGCCAGCTAATGGTAACTACTGATGCGGATTGCATTGTTCCGGAAAAATGGTTGCAGACGATCGCTGAATTTTATGGCCAAACCAATGCGGCATTGATGGTGATGCCGGTAGCGTTTCTTCCCATAACACAAAGCAATGGTATGGGTGCTAAATTATTATCAATTTTTCAGTCGTTAGATTTTATGGTGCTACAGGGCATCACCGGTGCTTCGGTTTATAAAAAAGCACATAGCATGTGCAACGGAGCCAACCTTACGTACACCAAAAAAGTATTTGAAGAGGTTGGTGGCTTTAAAGGAATTGATCATATAGCCAGTGGCGATGATATGCTGCTGATGCACAAGATATTTGGATTGTACCCTGAAAAAGTTTTGTTCATTAAATCTCCGGAAGTAATTGTGCAAACACAACCTGCACCAACCCTGAAAGCCTTTATCAACCAACGTATCCGCTGGGCAAGCAAGGCAGATAAATATGATGATAAAAGAATTTTTGCTGTGCTGCTGCTGGTGTATTTCTTTAACGTTTGGTTGATGGGTTTAATCGTTGCATCTATATTCCTCAATTCCATTTTTTATTATACACTTGGATTGATGGTTGCCAAATCGCTGGTGGAATTATTATTTCTTATACCAGTAGCCGCTTTCTTTAGCAACAGTAAACTGCTGTTATATTTTCCGTTTGCTCAACCTTTCCATATTTTTTATACAGTGATTGCTGGTTGGCTGGGCAAGTTTGGTAGTTATAGCTGGAAGGGGAGGGAGGTGAGATAGCGTATAATCTCTATAAAAAAATTGACCATAAACCAAGTAAAAAATTATGTATCTATTTTTGTAATCAGCAATAATGCTGTAACAATTTATAAGGTTGATTATTACCTCCAGGGAAGTTTTAAACAAAAATTACTAATGACTGTTTCGTCACTTAATTCAAAATAAATTGTTACAAGGATGGCGATGGGGGTTTTGCAAATAATCATAGATGAATTTTCCAACCAGCAAATAACATTTAAACTTTAACTGAGTTTACGAACAGTGGAAAATCACCGGAATAATTTATTGTAAAAGCTGAAAGTAAAAAATACTGCCGGGCTGGTAAAGGTTGCTATACAGGAAGGCCTTAATTAAATTTAATTGTATGAATAAAAAAAAACTGCTGGTTTGTACCCTGTTAATCCTGTTTTTTACCCATACAGCAAATGCACAGCCATGGGCTGCAACAATTAAATCTTCAAACCCTACATTTACTGAAATACAAACTGCATTCTATAATTACTGGAAAGATAAAACCATTGAAAAAGGCAAGGGGTATAAGCCCTTTAAACGCTGGGAATGGTATTGGCAGCAAAGAACCGGTATCGACGGAAAGTTTCCCCCATCGGATGTGTTACTAACTGCAGCAAAAAAATATAATCAGCAAAAAATCGCAAAAAAAATTCCCTCAACACTTGGAAAGTCAAGCTGGACGTTTATGGGACCAGATTCCACCGCTGGCGGTTATCGTGGTTTAGGAAGAATTAATTGCATTGCATTTCACCCTACAGATACCAATACATTTTGGGTAGGTACACCCTCAGGGGGCATATGGAAAACAACGAATGCTGGTTTAAACTGGACCACCAACTCCGATAACTTGCCGGTTTTAGGCGTCAGTGACATCGCCATAAATCCTATTAACCCAGCCATAATGTATGTTGCCACCGGTGATGGCGAATCCGCCTTTAGTTTACAAAATGGTTATGGAGATACCAAAAGTGTAGGTATACTAAAATCTATTGACGGGGGAATTAACTGGAACACAACCGGTCTTAATTGGGATTTTGCTTCACGCAGTCTTATTAGAAGACTAATCATTAATCCGATAAATCCCCAGATATTGTTGGCCGCTACCTCAAAGGGTATCTATCGTACTGCTGATGCTGGCGTTTCATGGACAATGCTGCAGTCTGGATGGTTCATGGACATTGAATTTAAACCCAACAATCCTGACTTTATTTACGCCGCTACTTTTGATCCTGTAGGAGGAAACGCTCAAATTTTTACAACTACAAATGGGGGACTTTCCTGGAACCAGGTTACTAATTTCATTGATATAATCAGAATTAATTTAGCCGTTTCCCAAAATTCACCTGAACTGGTAGATGCTTTGTGTGTGAACAAAGAAGGTGGGCTAAACGGCATGTACACTTCCACCAACAGCGGTACATCATTTACCAAATATTATACTGGTAACTGCAAAAAAAATCTGTTGAGTTCAGAATACCTTGGCACCGGCTGCGGAGGGCAGGGGGTTTATGATCTTGCCTTTGCTATCAATCCTTCCAATGCAAATGATATATGGTTGGGCGGGGTAAATACCTGGCAAACTGCAGATGGCGGAACCAACTGGTTGCTAAAAAATGTATGGAGCCAGTCACAAACAAATACTGTTCCCGTGGTTCATGCAGATAAGCACTTTATTGCTTTTCATCCACTAAATAACAACCTTGTTTATGAATGCAATGATGGGGGTGTATATGTTACATCAAATGCTGGTGCCACTTGGAAAGACCTTACAAATGGGATCGGCATCAGCCAAATTTACAGGATGGGAGTAAACCAGCAATTATCAAATAATATTTTCTGCGGTTTGCAGGATAACGGCACCAAAGAGGCCAACAAGGGTAAATGGAATGACCAGACTGGAGGAGACGGAATGGAATGTATTATTGATTATACCGATGGAAATATAAAGTATGCAACCTATGTAAATGGGTTGATTTATAAAACTACTGATGGTGGCAATAGTTGGGCCGTTATTGTTGGTAACACTGACGCCGCAGGCACAGTGCAAGAACCCGGAGAATGGGTAACCCCTTACATTATGCATCCAACAAATAACAAAGTTTTACTGGTGGGGAAATCGGCGGTGTATAGAACAAACGATGGAGGAACAAGCTGGAGTAAACTTGGACTACTTCCTGGCATCAGGGGAAAGATTATTGCTATGTCGTATGCCCCTTCAGATCCAGCTACAATTTATGTTGCAACACCTTACCAGGTTTTTAAATCAGTAAATGCAGGAGGCAGTTGGACCCAGATTAAAGCAACTACATCAAGGGTTACCTACCTTGCTGTTAGTCCGGCAGATCCGCTGCGTTTGTATGTTAGCTTTTCCGGGTATACTGATACTACTAAAGTAAACATGTCGGCAGATGGTGGCGTTACATGGAGTAACTATTCAGGCACATTACCAAATGTTCCGGTGAATACAATAGTTTATGAAACAGGCTCTGATGAAGGAATGTACATAGGTACTGACTTAGGCGTTTTTTATAAGAATGCATCATTGCCAGATTGGGTGCCTTACAATACAGGGTTACCCAATGTAGTTGTGAATGAACTTGAAATATCCTACAACGACCGTAAATTATGGGCGGCCACTTTTGGAAGGGGCTTATGGAAAACTGATTTATTTCCAACCGCAATTACTTATTCTTTTATTGGCGATGGTGATTGGACACTGGCTTCAAATTGGTTGAACAATTCAATTCCCCCCAATCCGCTGATAAGCGGATCAATTATAATTGATCATACTGCAGCTGGTAAGTGCAACTTAAATATCAATCAATCAATCTTAAACGGCAGCAGCCTTATTGTAAAAACGGGAAAAAATTTAATAGTAAATGGAACTCTGCAAATTCAAAATTAATTACAGAAAACCATCCGGTAAAACTGGAACAATCAACGGCTGTTTCACAAGCTCGTATACGCAATGCTGATGTAAAACTGATCTCTATTTCTTATAAATCTACTAATGGTTTGTTTAAGCAATCCTCCGGATTACAATATTTCGGCATCGGGTTATTAAAAAAGTGAGTAAAGATTTTATATCAAAGCGACGAGTATACAACCGGACGTCCCGATAGGCTAACTTCTATCAATTACACCCGCTACAAAAGTGCGATACTTAAACAATCCTACAAACACAAAGCCACCCATTGCATTTCCAAATAACGCCATGGTTTGAAATATTAAGTAGTCACTTAGCGTGATTTTTGCCGAACTAACAAGTCCCGAAAAAACTTCAATATTACCAATGATACTGTGGTGAAGATTTGTAAATGCCATTACAGAGGTAATGAGTGCAATAATTATAATTTTGCTAATGGTATCTTTAGTTGAAGTGAGTAGCCACGATAACAATCCCATCAGCCATCCTGCAAGTATACCGCTTACAAAAATTACATGTCCGCTAACACCGGTAATATGAACAGCTATTTTTTCCACGGCATCTTTATCAAAAATATGGAGTTGTGGTCCAATCCAAAGTAGCACAAATGAAATAACAAAACCGCCAATCATGTTTCCTGCTATCACTGTTCCCCAAAGTTTTAATAAACTGCCAATGGATTCTTTTCCATGAAAAAAAGGCAAACTAAGCAGCGAGGTTTGTTCAGTAAACAGCAACGACCGTCCCAGCACAACTAAAATAAAGCCCGTAGGATAAACCAGCGCCATTAATTTAAATACCGCTTCCTCGCTATACCGGGGCGAAAAAAAAGTAAAAACAGTACATAACATAAGATAACTGAATCCAATCTCAAGGCCTGCAATCAAAGCGCTGTAAAAAGTGCCTGCGGTACTTCTTTTATATGTTTCCGCAGCTTCGGTTAATTGTTCGGACAATATTTTTCCGTGCGATTTGGCGGATTGTGTTTCTGCTTTAGCAGATTTTTTAAGCTCATCTTCTATTACCCGTTGATCGATATCGCCTGCGTTTTCTATTTTTATTTTTTCTTCCATAGCATAGTCTAGGTTAAATAATAAGTTGATGAAACGTAAAAATAAAGTAGAGGCCGTGTAGGTTTGATGATAAATCTACTATTAATAATTCAAGGCCTCTGCTTTGGGAATATAAATATTCCGCCGCAAATATTTTTCTAAAATAAACCAGCCGTCCAGCAACCGGCACTACCGAACAATCAGCCAGGTTTAGTAAAAAAAGCTTTTTCTAAAAAAGACAACGCTTTATACTGCGCTAACAATTACTATAAAAACTGGTCACTTTTTGGAGATCGTTATTTTTGATTAAGCCGAAAAAGCTTTGTACTATTAGTTAATTAAATTGATGTAAAAGTTCTAAAAGACAGCCACTTCAAATTACTAATACCAAAATCGCTTTTGCATTCTTTGTTTCTTATTTTATTGTCGTTAGTTTATCATTAAAATTCAACAATTACACCAAGGCTGGGAATCACACTAGGGTCATCATTTTTTACCCTGGTTGGTATCGCATTACTTCCATCTGCTTTTATCGCAAGTCCATCGGTTGTTTTAAACGTTCTGTTGTCTGCGGTTCTTGTCCAGGTATATTCCGGTATTACCGGGTTTCTTGCTACATACCAGTTGGTAACATCTAAGAACAAATCGATGGTGATTTTTTTAAGGTTAATTTTTTTATCAATTCTTACATCACTGCTGTTAAAGCCACCCAATCGTTGTGTATTCAATCTTGCAAAATCCAAGGTGCCTTTTCCTTGTGATGCATAATTGAACCGGGAAGCTATTTCATCAAATGGTGTAAAAGGCGCACCACCCTGGTATCGGAATTTTAAGCCTAGTTCCCAGTTTCTTGAAAACTTATATCCCCATGTTACCGATAATAAATGCCTGTTATCCCAGCTACTTACCACATATTTATTATCCGCACCACTGTACAAACTGCGGTAAAAAGTATAGGAAAGAATTCCAAAGAATTTTTCGGTTAATTTTTTCTGTACAAAAAATTCAATGCCATATGCTTTACCTTTTCCGTTTGTATTAACAGCTTCATTGCCCAATGCTGTAAAATCAGTTCCGAGGTTGGCCAATGAAATACCATCTCTTACAGATACAGCCACATTGCCATATCGCTTGTAAAAGCCTTCTACTGTAAAACGCAATCCATCGTTTGGTAAAAATTCAAATCCGGTTGTATAATGGGTAGACCTGGTGTATTTTGCATTTTTATTTACCAGCACATTGTTGTTATCGGCATAACCCAGCAAGGTATAAACTGGTAATTTATAATAGATACCTGTAGATGCATTCAATGTCCATTTATCTGCCAACGTATAACTAAAAGAAACTCGTGGAGATAAAGTCTGTAAGCCATTCATTCCATTCGTGGTAAACGTATTCATATCCGTACGGATACCGCCACTTATGCCAAGCCTGTTATCGATTACTCTTTTTCCAACTTGAACAAAAGCACCCAGGCGTACAAAAGGATTTAACGGACTGGTTAAGTTTTGATTGATGCCTGGTTGTATCACATTGTTGTTGGCATCTCTTACTTCCTTTTGAATCAATACAAAGGATTGATTGTCGTATTCTGCCAGTTGGGTAGACGCTCCATATGCCAACTTCCAGCCGTTGTTATTTTTATTGATATCAAACCGCAGTTTGGTTTCTGTTTCATTGCTTACAAAATCAAGGGTTTGATTAGCAGCAGATCGGTTTTCATTGTCCTCATATTTTTGAAGATTATTATTAAACCTTGTCCGGCTTAAAGCCAGATTCCAAAAACCATTGGAGAGGCTTCTTTTAAGAGATAAGCCCATTGTATAATTCCATTGCTGAATACTGGGAGCTGAATTAAGAGTGTATAATTTTTCTGCTGTTGCATCTTTTACGGTAAGAAATCTAAAATCGTCAATGGCACCAATACCAATAAAATTGAGGGTGGTTTTATTGTCTATTTGATGGGTGATTTTTGTTTGAAAATCCCAGAAATCGGGAAGGAATGGAAGGTCGAGTGATTTAAACAGCAGCTGAAAAGTAGATTTTCGGGCCGAGGCTAAAAAAGTTGTTTTTTTATTTTTTGATAAGGGGCCTTCCAGTGTAATGGCAGATTCGGTGATGCTTGCCCGTACATTCCCTTGAAATTTATTGGCATTACCTACTTTTTGTTTAAACTGAAATACACTGCTGAGTGCATTGTCGTATCGGGCATCAAAAGCAGAAGAACTTAGTTTTACATCTTCAATAAAAAATGTATTTAAAATTCCCTGAGGTCCGCCACTACCGCCTTGTGTTTGAAAATGATTGATCACTGGTATTTCAATGCCATCCAGGTAAAACACATTTTCGTTGGAAGCACCTCCACGAATGATGATATCGTTCCGAAAAGTACCGCCGCCCTGACCACCACCAACGCCGGGTAATGTTTGAATTACTTTGCTGATGTCAAAATTACCACCGGGGTTACTTCTTATTTCTTCGGTAGTTAATCGTTGTACGCTAAGGGGTGTTTCTAATGAAGCCGCACGAACACTTCGTTTATTGGACTTTATAATTACCTCTCCCAGAGATGCCGCTTCCTGCTCCAACTCAATGGTGAAAACACTTTCATTACCACTGTTTACAACAATATTATAGCGGGTAAATGTTTTAAAGCCGATAAAACTAACTACCAAATTGTAGGTTTTAACCGGGATATTCAAAATCCTAAATCTGCCATTTGAATCAGCAGCTGCAGAAAGGTTGGTGCCGGCAAGATTAATATTGGCTCCGGCAAGCGATTGCTGGGTACTTTTTTGAAGAATGGTTCCGCTGATACTACCGGTTTGTTGGGCAACAAGCGTAACCGCCATTAGACAAATAACAACAGTAACCACGAAGTTTTTAAAGAGAAATTTATTCAGCTCTAATTTAGTTTTATACATCAATGCCTCTTTTTAGTTTTTAATTTTGAATAACCGGAATGATTACAAACAAAAATTTTCTAATTGGTTTGTTACAACGCTAAGGCGAAAACATATTACAACGTAAAAAGGTTGTTTAACCGGGCAGAAAAAATTGATAAAGTAGGTTACGGTCATAAAAAAACCGGGTGTTTAAAACCCGGTTTACAAGTAAGCATTTATAGTTTTAATTATTCAGCATCAACGGCATTACCAGCATCAGTAGCTCCTCGTTTGCATCTTCTTCGGTTGGCTTTATAATTCCGGCCTTGGTAGAAGTGCTTAATTCAATATTGATCTCCGGCGTTTCCGCTGCATTCAGCATTTCTATTAAAAACTTGGCATTAAAAGCTATCTGTAAATCTTCGCCATCGTACTGGCAGGCCATTCTTTCGTTACCCTCAAAACTAAAATCAACATCCTGTGCAGCAAGCTGTAATTCACTGCCGGTAATGCTTAGGGCCACCTGATTGGTGCTTTTGTTACTAAACACACTCACCCTGCGCAAAGCATTTTGAAAATCACTTTTATTTACGGTCAGTTTATAAGGATTGTCAACCGGTATTACAACTTTATAATCCGGAAAACGGGCATCAATCAACCGGCATACCAATTCGGTACCGCCATGTTTTACAAACAGGTGATTGCTGTTGTATGAAAGTGTTAACTCATCTTCATTATCCGGCAAAGCGCTCTTTAAAAGATTCAATGGTTTTTTAGGTACAATAAAAGTATCCGTTTTAGGACAACTAACGTCACTGCGTTTATATTTTACCAGTCGGTGTGCATCCGTTGCAACACAGGTAAGTCCTTTTTTATCCAACTCAAAAAATACACCTGTCATTGCCGGACGAAGATCATCATTGCTAACAGCAAACAAACTTTTGTTGATAGCCGTAACCAATGCAGATGAAGACATGGTAAATGAGTTGGCATTATCTGCTACAGGCTCTTTTGGAAAGTTATCCGGATTTTCGCCCATCACCTTGTACTTACCGTTATCGCTGGTAAGCTCAATGGCAAAAGTTTTATTATCAATGTTGAAAGTAAGTGGCTGTTCTGCCAGATTCTTCAATGATTCTATCAATATTTTTGCAGGAATACACACCTTGCCGCTTTCTTTAGCCTCAATATCAAGATGTACTTTCATCACAGTTTCCAGGTCAGTAGCCACTACCGTGAGCTTATCTTTTTCAATTTCAAACAAAAAATCTTCCAGAATAGGCAGTACTGTATTGGCATTAATAACACCGTTAATTTGCTGCAATTGTTTAAGCAAGGCAGAAGAAGACACAATAAACTTCATAAAATAGTTTTAATTCAATTCAAAGATAAAAGATTGCTTATAATTCCCTCAAGATAAAAAATATTTGACTGAAGATGTGAATAAGTGCATGCTGAACCGATAGCTATCGGGTGGGCAACCAGAAAATATAGTGAATAGCTGGTTTCATACTTTTATCGGATAAAAACGCCTCAATTACTGCTGCCCGTTTTTTATCAGCTCCTTTACGATCAACATCTTTCTATCCAATGATTTTCTTACGCCTTCAACCGTAGGGGGTATGTACATATCCGGTGCAACACCATGTCCGTCTTTAGGAACATGGTTATATTGAACAATCCTGAACAAGGGTAATCTTACTTTTAGTTTTGTAACCGGTAAAGTAATATCCGGTATCATAATGCCACTGTTGCCATGCCAGCCGCCACCTGTTTCTTCTCCTGCAAGAATAACATTTTGCTGTCCTTTTACTGCATGGCAAAACAGCGTGGACGCAGAAAAAGTTGGTCCGTTTGTAAGTACATAAACTTTACCATTAAAATGATTGTTGGTTTTTGGCCGAAAAGTGTGCCGTTCATAATAGCCAAAATGATAATTACCGTCTTGTCTTTTTTTAGTTAAAAAAAACAGGCCAAGGTTGGTTAAAAAGCTTTGATTGATATATTGACTATAAGGCTTTAAAGACTTTGCAGCAGCATAAGCAGAATCGGCCACTTTAAAAGGGGTGTTACGAATGTACCTGGTTAGCAAGGCATACAAATCAATATCACCACCGCCATTGCTGCGCAAGTCGAGGATCAGGTTTTGAATACTATCTCTGCGTAATTGTTTAAACGTTTGCTTTATAAATCTTTTTAAATGTCTGCCGCCGCCGCCACTAAAAGTATTGAGCGTAACCGTTGCTGTGTTTAAACTGCTGTCTATTTCCAGCGACCGATAGCTTTCCCGTCTTTCTTTTTTTCGCTGACTCCGGGATACTTTTTCCGGCATAGCTTCTATCCTTTTTTTTGTTGCTTTTGTGGTATCCTTTGGCGGACTCCACACAGGCAGCAAGGTGGACTTTGCCAGGCCATTGCTATCAATATAAGCTACTCTGTAATTTTTATAGATGCCGAATATATTGCGATGGAAATAAGGAAAATTGCTGCTGAGCCTGATATAGTTTACATTGTTGGCATACCCGTCTGCAGGCAGGTATTGAAACATTTGCTGTTGCAATGTTTTTACAGGCACATTGTTGATGGCAGTTATTACAGTACCGGTTTTAAAAACAGTATCTTTTTTGTTGAGGTTGGCAGTTACCACCATTGTATCTTCCCATGTTTTTACAAACAATGGAAAAGAGGGTATATGCTTATTTCTTAAGTACCGTCTCCAGTTGTTGCTCATGCTAAAAGTGGTGTGACCGCAATGAATTTTTTGCGTAAGCGGCGCAATAACCTGCCAGCCAAATTGCAGCTCCGTCATACTATCGGCAATGTTGTTATACAAACTGTCAAAGTAAAAATCCATTTGTTGTTTGGGGGTGTACCAATATATGGCAGGGTGTTTTTGCTCCAGAATATTTCTTAGCAATGTGTAATCCTGCTGAAGTACCTCCCGTGAAAATTTTTTATCGGCCTGGTAGGTTTTGTAGCTGCTGGCGCAGGAACAACAAAAAATGATACTGATAAAGTAAATGTAATAAATCCGCTTCATTGGTTACGAAGATAAGCCGCTAATGTTTTTATTGTGGGTACAACCAAAGGTTTAACGTTACAAATTGGTTTGTTGTAAAGTATCAACAGCCAGGATGGCCTTTTGAAGGCGTTCATCATAATTGCCGCTGATATCAATCCATGGCACCTGTTGATTAATCATTATGTCTTTGTAATGATGGTATAGTTTTTCCCTTGTTACTAAATCAGGGTATTCTCTCAATTCATCTTTAACCCAGGGCAAATCAATGTTGCAGAGTAAATACAAATCGTATTTTCTTTCTACAATCTGATTTAAAATCCAGTGGTGACATTTACCAAAAACAAATTCGCACCAAACTTTCATTACATACATATTGGTGTCGAAGAAAAGGGGTGAATGCTGTGTGGCGGGTGGTGAATGGTGAATGGTGAATGGTGAATTTGCGTCAATGATATCATTAGTGCCCGGTTTGTTGCTGATTGAAATAAGTGCCGCGTCCTCCAAATCAATTTGCCCTTTTGCAATTTCCAGCAAATTTTCGAAGCTGTAATCGGTTCCGTTCTTTAATAAATATTCTCTTGCATATTCTTTTACCCAAACAGACTGGTAATGTTGAGCCAGCATTTGACACAACGTGCTTTTACCGGTAGATTCTGGCCCTATAACAACAATTTTTTTTACCATAAATTATTTTCTTTTCCAGGCTGGCTTAGTCTTAATTACTTTTTTAAACACGGGACAACTTTCCTGGTGTGCTCCCGGTAAATAACCGGTGCTCATTAAAAACTCATTCACAATTTCTCCGCCGGTAAAACGAAATGTTTTTTTAAACAACAACGTCCATTCATCTCTTGTTTTTGGATGATGCTGATTGAGCCAGTTTTTAAAAGAATCAAATTCTTTTTGAATTTGTATGATGGTTTTGGCATTTTCAACTGCCGCATTAATCTTTAAGCGGTTGCGGATTATGCCTGCATCATTCATCAGCCGTTCAAAATCTTTTTCCTTGTAAGCCGCTACTTTTTTGATGTTGAAATTATGATAGGCTTTTCTAAAGCCTTCCTGTTTTTTTAAAATGGTGGTCCAGCTTAATCCGGCCGGGTTAATCTCCAGCACCAAACGACAGAACAATTCATTGTCATCATCAATGGGGAAACCATAATACAAATCGTGGTATTCTTTATGAACAAGTAAGTCCCCTTCTTTCATAAAGCCAATGGCTTCGCAATATGTGGATGGTTTATCCATAGCAATAAATCTATTTTAAATTTGAATTGGCCCTCTTCATCCATTCTATCAATCCAAACACAGCCATTATTAATAATACAAAATAATAAACACTTGTAAATACATATTGCTTTACAAAGTACAAAGGGATGGACGCTATATTGGTTGCAATCCACCAATACCAGCTTTCTACTTTTTTCTTTGTCATCAGCCACATGCCCGTAAAAGCAGTGGCAGAGGCAAATGCATCGGCCCATGGAATAGCACCGGGGGCAAAATTTTTTTTAAGATAAGTTAGTGATACAAATATGATGATGTAAAAAGCTGCAAAAAATATCCATTGGTAGATCCACCATTTTTTATTGGAATAAGTTATATGAACAATATGTTCCTTTTGCTCGTCTTTTTTAGTCCACAAATACCATCCGTACATACTCATGATGGTATAATACAAATTCACAGATGCCTCACCCAACAACTGTCCCTTGATACTTAAATAAACATAAAATATAGTGTTGATGAGCCCTACCGGATATACCAGAATATTTTCTGCTCTCGAGTACCAAACACTTGCTATACCGGCAAAGACAGCAATGTATTCCATCCAACCTGTCTGCTTCATCCCATCTGCAAACTGCTGCCATATCTCTGTTAAGTTCATATGAACGGTTCTTTTTAGTTTACGCTCTTTATGTATCAATTATCTGAAATGGTTCCGTCAGGCTTAAGTAGAGACAACAATATCGGCTACTCTCTGGTGCAATCATTCAAAAAAATACAGGCTTGAAAAGCCGGTAGTTATTATGAATTAAATTTTACGTCTTGCTTCAAAGATAAAACCTTCCTGAACAAAAACTGTGTTACTGGTGCTTATATGGCGTTCATGATTTGGTTATCATAATTTTCTACGTTTTTATGCAAAAATTCAATTTGTATTGATCTGAAGTTTACATTGTATGCTGCATCGAAAAGTAACACCGGAAGTTAATATTCATTCATCCTGCTATTTTACTGTTTAACAATAATTTCAATCCTTTTTTATAAAAAACAATGTACTTTCCTGTCCTTAAACATTCATCTTAAAAAATAATTTTTATGACAACACAGGAAGTAGCCAACCGATATATGGAGTTGGAAAAAGCAGGAAACTGGCTGGCAATCCATGATGAACTTTACAGTTCTGATGTGGTGAGTATTGAGCCCGAACATGCCGCTGCAATGGGAATGGCAACAATTACAACCGGGTTAGATGGAATAAAAGCCAAAGGCAAAGCATTTAATGAAAGTATCGAAGCAATGCATGGCGGCTATTGCAGCGAGCCTGTTGTAGGTGGAAATTTTTTCAGTGTGGCAATGGGCATGGATGTAACCATGAAAGGTGCTGGCCGAATGAAGATGGATGAGATTGCAGTTTTTGAAGTGAAGGATGGAAAAGTTATTAAGGAGCAGTTTTTCTTTTAAAATTTTGCATCAAATGACCACATCCTGCCACGCAAGCGGCAGGATTTTTTTTATCTTTATTGGATGGAAAAAATAAATTTATCCCAAAAACTTTCTCTTTTCAATGACTATTTTAATCCTCGAATTGCAGGAGAGCTAAACGGCCAACAGGTAAAACTGGTAAAGTTTAAAGGTGAGTTTGTATGGCATCATCATGAAAACGAAGATGAGTTGTTTTATGTGGTTAAAGGGAGTTTTGATATGCATCTCCGGGATAAAATTATCAACATCAATGAAGGTGAATTTTTAATTGTACCAAGAATGACAGAACATAAACCCGTTGCAAAAGAAGAAGTAGAGATAATGCTGTTTGAACCAGCTGCTACAGTAAACACGGGCAATATAGAAAATGAACTGACCAAAAAAGAATTGAAGAAAATATAACCTTGGTCTTAATTTTAAATAATTAAAAGTCCCCGACAATTAATTGTTGGAGATAACTTTTTATCCTTTTTTTTTGGAAGTAATGGTATTAAAAAAGCATCTCAAAGAGATGCTTCAATTCTTTTATAGTTTTACACCCCTTCAGGGGATGGGGGATATTATTCAGCTTCTGCTACCACTTCTTTTACTTCGGGTATCATCCGTTTCATCATACCTTCAATACCAGATTTTAATGTTATCATGGATGATGGGCAACCGCTGCAACTTCCCTGCAACATCAGGTTTACTTTGCCATCTTCGTAACTTTTAAATTGTATAGCACCGCCATCCATTTCAACTGCAGGTTTTACATAATTTTCCAGCAGTTCTTTTATGCGCTTTACCACATCGTCATCGTCTGCACTTACAGCATTGCTGCTTTCTGTTTTCATAGCTGCGATGGCTTCTTCATTTACTACCGCTTTACCCTCTTCAAGGTATTCTTTTAAAAATTGCTTTATAGCCGGTATCACATCCTGCCAATCGTCAGTTTCGCCGGTTTTGGTAAGCGTGATAAAATTACTGGCAATAAAAACTGATTTTATAAACGGGAAAGTAAACAACTCCTGCGCCAAAGGAGATGGGGCCGAACTTACCTCATCCGGAAAGTCAATACTTTTTCCCGGATACAATAATTTGTTAGCAACAAATTTCATTGTTTCCGGGTTTGGTGTCATTTCTGTATATATACTGATAACAGTACTGCCTGTCTTAATCATACTATTTGTATTTAAAATTCGTTACAAAGTTAACGGATAACCCTTAAAATTGTTTGTTAAGCCTTTTGGGGGCCTTCTTTTGACCGTTTAATTTCTTATCTCGAAAATGTGGCACAATATTGCGACAGATGTTATTTTATACAATTGAAATTCTTTCAATTGGTGCAAACCGAATAATAGTCGAGATAAGTAAACAATCTAATTGCAAGTACAAACCTTTTAAAAATGATGATAACTAAATTGTGTGTAACAAGGAAAACGGTAGCATTGCTTTGCGTAGGCACTATAATTTCCACCTGTTTATTTAGCCAAAGGGTAAAACGAAAAGGCACAGAACCGATTGATATTTCCAAACAAAAAAGGCCGGGGGCCAATAGTAAAACATTTACTATTGCCCAACTTGCCGGTAAATGGCAGGAAATATCAAGAGATAGTAAAACAAATATCACGCTTTCATTTACCGATACTATTTTTTTGAATTTTGTAGATGGCAACACCGTTATTACCAAACAGGGTAATGAGACTACTATGAAAGGGGAAGCGACTATTGACGCAACCAATAACGAGTTGGTTGCAGCTGCTGATGTTTATACTATTGTATCTGTCACAGACAGTTTGCTGGTATTGGATAACCAGGAAAATATACTTCACACACTAAAGAAAACCGACCAGTTTTTGTATGAAACTTTTGGTAAAAAAAAGACGGTTAGTGCTAATTACAAAGAACCCATCAGCGTTATAATGGCTGATTTAAAAGGCAAGTGGGTGGTATATAAAAGAGAGGCAAAACCTGGTACAGTAAACCCTCCCTCCACCATTATAAATTATGTAAACATTCTAAATATTACCGACGAAAATACAGCTACCGGAGAAATAACATTTTATCAATCAGAAAAATCGGAAATGCTACCCTGTACTATTAAAGTTACCAATGCAGGTTTTAATATAAGGGCAGAAAAATATAATTGGAATTTGTTTGTGTATAAGCTAGATCAGCATGAGCTGGTATTTGGCGAGACTGATGTGTTATTGTATTTCGCAAAACGGATGTAGTTTTTCTCCCTCATTAGTTATAGACTTTAATGCTGAATCCATCATTAACGGTGAAATGTACAGTTGCATCCAGTTGCAAACTGTTGCACTCAGCTGCCGAATTTACAATGACTGTGCTGCCGGCTGGAATAATAACATTTGTACTTGCTACAGGCACAAAACCACAACTCCAGTTACCCGGTATTTCCCACATATTATCAATTGCGCCAGTCCATTTGTTTCCGCCAATGCAAGTTGAAGTTGTATAAGAAATATTCAGCTCTGTAGCCGTTGCATTTCCCTCTTTTGACAAGAATGCTTTTGCATTTCTTTGGATCGATTCATTGCCTTTAATCATCCATCCAAAATTGACAGCAGCGCTGTTTACCCAACTTTGAACATCGGCAATAAGGCTGCTTGTGTTGGGAAAAGTATAGTTGCCCAAACCGCTCACCAGCACTGAAGACGAAATGGTTGCTGAAAAATCGCCCCCTGCAATTGTCCACTGATTACTGCAATTAGCTCCACCATTTGAGAAACTGCAGACCCATGTAGCATCACCGACGGTAGCTGTTGCACCCTGCCCTCCGCCATTAGCTGTTCCTTCTCCCCAATCTGCAGCACATTTTTGCAAAGCAATTACATTGTCAACAGCACCAGTTGGTACCTGGCTGCAATTCATTTTAAGTGTAACATTGGTGATAATGGCATTGGGAGGAATACTGCTCACATCAAATTTTATAAGCGATCGTCTGCTTAGTGTGGCGACATTGCCTGCTGTTCTACCTACATAAATTTGACCTCCGGCACCATTGCTTGCTGCTGAATTTTCTTCAAAAATTGTATTATCAGCAGTTGGGTGAAGCGTAATTGTTTGTGCAAAACAAACAACGCTTGCCTGAGTAAAAAAAACAATTACTAAATAAATTTTCTTCATAGAAAAAAGTTTATAATTAAAGTAACTCATACAACGCAACTATTGTCTCTATGGTTGCCGGTAGTTGAAACCCATTGTACAATTTTAAATTTTTACCTTTTCTATAATATAAAAACGAGCTTAGATTTTACAAATAATTAAACCCTTATTCCAATATCCTCAATTTAGCATAATTCAACATAATTTTTTTCTCTCCGTTTGTTTCAAATTCCACAGTAGCAATCGGGTTTCCAACAGAGCCTTCCATTTTCATTACTTCGCCAAATCCAAATTTTTGATGTTCCACTTTTTGTCCCACCACTAAATTACTGGTATCACTAGGAGCAAAGTCTGCAGAAGGTGTGTGTTCTTTAGTTTGAGGTTTTACTGGTACCAAATAAGCCGGACGTGGTTTTTCTTCTTTTTTTGAAGCTGGCGTTTGCCATACAGGGTTATTGTTTCCACGCTGCATACGTTCAAAACCGCTGCCCCAGTTACTGGCTCCGCCCTGGTTGCGGATGCCACCGCCGGCAAAACTTTTATCAATATAATTGTCCGGCATTTCTTCTAAAAACCTGCTGGGTTCATTTTGCTGCAATTGTCCAAAACGGTATCGGGCGTTGGCATAAGTTAACCATAGTTTTTTCTTGGCACGTGTGATGGCCACATAAAATAAACGACGTTCTTCTTCCAGTTCGTCCCTTGTATTAATGCTCATGCCACTTGGGAACAAAGTTTCTTCCAGGCCACCTACAAACACACAGGCAAATTCCAAACCTTTGGCAGCATGAATGGTCATCAACTTTACGCTGTCGGCTTCATTTTTATCATTATCGGCATCCGTTAGCAAAGTAATTTGCTGTAGGTATCCTCCCAATGATTTGTCACCTACTTCCCCATCTTCTTCATTCATTGGCGTTTCGGTAAACTCCTTAATTGAGTTCAATAATTCCTGTACGTTTTCGTATCTGGCAACGCCTTCGGTAGTTTTATCGTTAAAGAGTTCTTTTACAATTAATGTGTTTTTGCCCACCAACACGGCCACATCGTATGCGTTCTTTTTTTGCAATTCACTTTGAAACATTTTTATCATTGTAACAAAATTGCTGATGGCTTCCAGCGTTCCGGATTTAAATCCATACATGGCTGCTTTTTCCAGCACCTGCCAAAGGGTTACATCGTTTTCATTGGCAGCAAGTACCGCTCGTTCCATACTGGTTTTTCCGATGCCTCTTACCGGGAAATTGATAATCCTTTTCAGGGCTTCTTCATCACTTGGATTTACCACCACTCTTAAATAGGCGATGTAATCCTTAATTTCTTTGCGCTGGTAAAAGGAAAGGCCACCATAAATGCGATAAGGAATATTCATGCGGCGCAGGCTTTCTTCATAGCTGCGACTCTGGGCATTGGTGCGATATAAAATAGCAAAATCGTTGTTGAAAAAATGGTTGCGGAGTTTCTCTTCCTGTATGGTATCCGCAACATATTTTCCTTCTTCATTATCAGTAGCTGTGCGAACCAATTTAATTTTTTCGCCTTCTCCTTTATCAGTCCAAAGTGTTTTGGGCAATTGGTTTTTATTGTTGCTGATAATTTCATTAGCAACCTCCAAAATGGTTTTGGTGCTGCGATAGTTCTGTTCCAGTTTTACCACCGTCACATCATCATAATCTTTTTCAAACTGTAAAATATTTTCAATGGTAGCGCCCCTAAAACTGTAAATACTTTGTGCATCATCTCCCACCACACAAATATTTTCGTGCATGGCACCCAGCAACTTTATAATTTCATATTGAGATGTGTTGGTATCCTGATACTCATCAATCATAATGTATTTAAACTTGCGTTGGTACTTGCTCAAAGCATCAGCATGGTTCTTCAGTAGTTCGTACATTTTAAACAGCAGGTCATCAAAATCCATGGCACCGTTTTTAAAGCAGCGCTTGTTGTAGGCATCGTAAATTCTGCCGATGGCGGGCCGGTTAGCACGGGCATCTTCTTGCTGCAACGTATAATCGGCCATGTATTCTGCCGGAGCTATCAGGCTATTTTTTGCAGAAGAAATCCGGTTATAAACAATGTTGGGTTTGTACAACTTATCATCCAGCTCCATCTCCTTGAGTACCGTTTTAATCACACTTTTCGCATCATCCGTATCGTAGATAGTAAAGCTGGTTGGATAGCCAATTTTGTTGGCTTCGCCCCTCAATATTCTTGCAAACACACTGTGAAAAGTGCCGATGTATAAATTGCGTGCTTCACTATTTCCGAGCGTACGTTCCACCCTTTCCTTCATTTCCTTAGCCGCCTTATTTGTAAACGTCAATGCAAGAATATTAAAGCTATCTATTTTGTGGTAGCCCATCAGGTGGGCAATACGGGTAGTTAGCACTTTTGTTTTACCGCTGCCTGCACCGGCAATAATCATGATAGGACCATCTTTATGGGTAACAGCCTGCCGCTGCGGTTCGTTCAATTCGTCTAAATAATTTGGCATAGCGGCGAAGTTACGAAGACGGTTTTTGAGGTTGTGGGTTGTGGGGAAATAATTATGAACCGGGGTTTGGAATATCTATTAAGCCTTGGTGGCGTCGCACTCGTGTACTTTATATCTTTATTGGGCTTTTATTACAGTATAGATTGATTAATTGTACAAATTTATTGTCCCTTCCTTAATAATTAGCCTGCAAAAATGACCGCCAGCATTTTCCTAAAAAAACAAAAATCTTACGTACATTTATAAAAACTTACGTAATGTACACCAAGCTCACCCTCAACATCACCGACACGGTAGTGGAAAAAGCAAAACGTGCGGCAAAAAAAAGAAAGACCAGTGTATCTAAGTTGGTAGAGGATTTCCTTAATAAAATTTCTGAGGAAAAGGAAACGTCCATTGTTCAATCTATTATTGATAACGCCCCCCTAAAAAAAACAAAACCTGGAACTGAAAAGGCTATTATAAAAGCTTACTTAATAAAAAAGCATGGCTTATAAAATCTTTTTAGATACCAATATTCTTATTGATTTTATTGAACAGCGTTCTTTTGATAAAGAAGCCGTAAATGAATTGTTTAAAATGGCAGAAAAAAATGACATTGAAATATTTATCAGCGAATCAGTAATCACCACAGCATTGTATGTTACCAAAAATACTGCTCAAATAGAAAGGGTTCTAAAAATTGCCAGCGTAATTTGTATAAAAGAAACAGAAATTAGAACAGCCCTTTCCAGTAATTTTAAGGATAAGGAAGATGCTATTCTTTATTATGGTTCGCTTCATTCAAAAGTTGACTTTTTTATAACCAGAAATGAAAAAAAATTTGCGAAAAATTCGTTTGCTCAATTGCCTGTAATGAACGCAAAAGCGTTATTAGCAAAAATCAAAGCCCCAAAGTAAAATCATCTCCATCTTTCCAAAAAGGAAATTTATTTCTTATTGATTCCAGGTCATTTTTTAGCAGGGTGATGGTATTGATATCTTCATCAGCTGCTTTATGGTACAGTGTTTCGCCCAACGGGTTTATCACAAGACTGTCGCCGCTGTGATAAATATCGTTACCGTCATTACCTACCCTGTTAACGCCAATTACATAACATTGATTTTCGATAGCCCTTGCTGCTAACAATGTTTTCCATGCATGGTTTCTTTTTTGGGGCCAGTTGGCAACATAGATTAACAGGTCATATTCAGGTATTACCTCAGCACCCTGCTCCCTCTCGCTTTCGAGAGAGGGGGATTGCCTTGCCCAAACCGGAAAGCGAAGATCGTAACAGATTTGTAAATTTATTCTCCACCCTTTTACAGAAGCTATTAATCTTTTTTTTCCCGCTGTATAGTGCTGGTTTTCGTGGGCATATGCAAACAGATGTCGTTTATCGTAGTAGCCGTATTGGCCATTGGGTAACATCCAAATAAGGCGGTTAAAAAAATTGTTTTCATCTTCTATAATGATGCTCCCGGTGAGTATAATCTTTTTTGTTATCGCCATCCTTTTCATCCACTTCACCGTTTCGCCATCCATGGTTTCTGCAAACAATTCCGGTTGCATGCTGAAACCAGTACTAAACATTTCCGGCAACACCACTATTTCTGTCGGTTGTTGAATGCTGTTTATTTTTGCCTCCAGCATCTGCAGGTTAGCCTGCTTATTTTCCCAAATAAGATTGGCTTGTATGGTAGTAATTGTGAGAGATGACATGGCTGATTATTTGTAACAAATTTATTGCACTGGTAGAACAAAATTATAAACATTGCTTTGTGCAACAATAAAAAACGGTCGACTAAAAATAGCCGACCGAATTATAAAAAGTATTGTATTTACCTGTTTCCACGCTGCGGCGGTTGGCTTGTTCTTCTGCCACTGTTCCACCTGTTTTGCGATTGCTGTGGCCGCCTGTTATTATTTTGTGACTGCCCGCCCGATGTTGGTTGCGGAGCAAATGATGCAGCGCTCAACGGAAAGGGGTGACTATCTGTAATCGGAATGTTTTTTCCAATCAGCTTTTGAATTTGTCGCAGATCGTCTTTTTCTTCGTGATCGCACATGGAGAAAGAAGTACCAGCGTTGCCCGCTCTTCCTGTACGACCAATCCGGTGTACATAGGTTTCGGGAACTTCGGGTAGTTCAAAATTTATTACATGCGTCAGGTCGTCGATATCAATTCCTCTTGCAGCAATATCGGTTGCTACCAATACTTTCAGCTGACCGTCTTTAAAATTATTTAAGGCATTCTGCCTTGCGTTCTGCGATTTGTTGCCGTGTATGGCGGCAGAAGCAATTTTTTCGTGGTGCAAAATTTTTACCAATTTATCTGCACCGTGTTTGGTACGGGTAAATACCAACGCCCTGTCTATACTATGGTTTTTCAACAGGTACAACAGCAGGCCCGGCTTATTTTTTTTATCTACATAAAACAAACTTTGGTCAATCATATCTACCGTAGAAGAAACCGGTGCAACGGAAACAGTTGCAGGTTTGGTCAATAAAATATTGGCCAATGATTGAATCTCCGGCGGCATGGTTGCAGAGAAAAAAAGCGTCTGTCTGCGCTCGGGTAATTTGATGATTACTCTTTTTACATCATGGATAAAACCCATGTCCAACATTCTATCGGCTTCATCCAACACAAATATTTGTAAGTGTTGCAGACCAATAAAACCCTGGCTCATTAAATCGAGCAATCGACCTGGTGTGGCTACTAAAATATCCACGCCGTTTCTTAGCTGGTTGGTTTGGTGTAATTGCGAAACACCACCAAAAATTACCGCATGGTTAAGGCCGCAATATTTTCCGTAAGCTGCAAAGCTTTCATCTATTTGAATAGCCAATTCTCTGGTGGGTGTTAATATCAAAGCCTTAATATGGCGACGGCCTTTTTCTTTTTCCTGTTGTTTTGCATTGTACAACAATTGCAAAATTGGGATGGCGAAGGCGGCTGTTTTTCCGGTTCCGGTTTGTGCGGTTCCTAATAAATCCCTTTGTGCCAACACGTATGGTATTGATTGTTGCTGGATAGGGGTAGGAGTGGTGTAACCCTCATCAGCCAAAGCTTTCAAGATGGGTTCAATTAATTCTAATTTTTTAAAATCCATGTAATGGTTTTATTTTTTAAAGGCTGGGAAAGACGTTGTATTTTCTAAATCAGCGAAGGAAATTTTTACCATAACGGCTCACAACTTGCCGCATCATTTTTATGGTGTAGGATGCGAAGGTAAGGATTTGTTTTTTGATGTAATTTTTGTCTGATTGAATTAACTAAAGCTATATCGGGGCTTGTAAGTAAATCTTTTTATTTTATAATTGCATCTATCTCTTCATCACCATCCAAATGATTCATTTGCTGCATAATGTTTCTATAACGGCGGGCAACATAATTACACATTGGTTTTACTGTAAATACTTTGGGGTTGGGGAGGCAGGCTGCTATCATGGCTGCTTCTGCCTGTGTTAGGTTTTTAGCATCTTTATTAAAATATATTTTAGCTGCGGCCTGGGCTCCAAATATTCCTTTGCCCATTTCTGCTATATTCAAATATGTTTCCAATATTCTCTTTTTGCCCCATATTTTTTCAATCATAAAAGTAAAATATACTTCCAGTCCTTTACGGAAAAAGCCGCCTCCTTGCCATAGAAAAACATTTTTGGCAACCTGCTGACTAATGGTGCTTGCACCACGTGTTTTTGCAGGATGTTTTTTATTGTAGTTGATGGCTTTTTTAATGGCCTTTACATCAAAACCATCATGGTCGGGAAAAAGCTGGTCTTCGCTGGCAATTACTGCCAGCTTGATATTGGGGCTCATCTCATTAAAACTTACGTAATCTCTTTTTAGCCCATTACCCTGCAATACACTAGCTATCTGTGTAATGGTAATGGGGGGATTTACCCATTTACAAATAAGGATATAAGCAAATTGAAAAATGAAAAGAAAAAGCAACAATCTTTTAAGAAAACGCCAGGCTTTTTTCATGCTCTATTTAAAATATATTTATTGCCGGGTTTTAAAAATTATTTGGAATTGATTGTGCCTGTACGTACTCAAGTTTATATTTTTTCCCAATCACCATACCCTTGCCGCTCTGTTTGGATAAAATATAGCCAAGCCCACCTAATGCAATGCCTGCAGCCAATAACTCGGGGCTGAATTTATTTCTATCTGCCAGAAAAACGATTCCGCTTGCCAGCGTAATAAGTATACCACCACCCACTAACGCCGCTCCACTGCCCCCTACATCAAAGTGCCTTCCTGTTATTGCAATCGACAAAATCTGATTGTAGTGATAATTATGAAGGTAGCTGCCTAAGGTATCTAAAATGTAAACACCCAACTGCGTCATTACTGGCCGTACGATATATTCTTTTAGAAAAAGGGTATCTCGTTTTATTCGTAAAATATTTGCTTCCATATAGGCTCCGGTATTGCTGGTAAAAGAAATTGTACCTCCGGAAAAATAGGTGCCGATTGTTATGTTTCTCTTTTTTAGTAATATAAAATCCGATGCCTGTGCAAATGTTATATAAGTAAAAACGCAAAAAGGTATTATCAGCAATTTTTTCATTTGTAAATTTTAAAAAGGCCTATTTAGCCTTGGTATAAAATAATCCAAAAATTAAAGCTGCAGCAAAAGAAAGTAATATTAAACCCGAAATTTTATTAATCATTGACATATTTTTTTCGTTGAGCCTTTTACGGATTTTACCAGCCAATAGTACCTTTAATACATCTACACTGGTATTGATGATAAGACAGGTGGAAAAAATTATTATGCGCTCTTTTAAATTATGAGAAGCGGCAATAGCAGTAGCTGTAGTAAGCCAAAAAGCCATCACGGCGGGATTTACAGAATTTAACACAAAACCAGACAGCACCAGTTGAGCATGTTTACTTGTAGTAATCTTTATCTTTTCCTCATCTTCCTTTAAGTGAATTTTTTTAAAGAACAGGTAATAAATACCGAGCGCCAGTAAAAACAAACTTCCGGCAAAACCAATCTCT
>JBBQEA010000017.1:0-35555 GCA_038320245.1 Chitinophagales bacterium
TAGTTATTGGTTATCATTATGACCCTGCAAAAGCAAAACAGTTATTGATTGATGCTGGTTTTGCTGCTGGTAATAATCTTCCTGTAATTAAATTATTAACCATTCCGGTTTATGCAGATTTGGGTAGTTATATCGCCAACGAACTAAGCCAGTTGGGTATAAAAATTCAGGTAGAGACTATTCAGAAAAGTTTATTATTGGAACAAACTTCCAAATCGCAGGCATTGTTTTTTAGAGGAAGCTGGATTGCCGATTATCCCGATGCGGAAAACTACCTGGGGGTATTTTACGGTAGAAACCCGGCTCCACCTAATTATACCCGTTTTGCAAACGCAGATTTTGATCAATTATACGAACTGGCACTTACTGAAACCAACGATTCGCTTCGGTATAATCTGTACAGGCAAATGGATAAAATAATTATTATGGAAGCGCCGGTAGTTCCGCTATGGTACGATATGGCCATCCACCTGGTGCAGACAAACGTTACTGGATTTTATCCCAATAGCTTAAATCTTTTGGAGTTAAGAAAGACAAGAAAATAGTTTGGACAAAATATTTTAATTTACGGAAATTTGTCTATATTGTGTAAAATTTTGCAATTATGGATACAAATTCGCCCGCTCAAAAAAAGGTATATAAAATGTACCAAACGCATATAAATGGAGAGCAGCAAAATATTGTTAGCGAGCCACAGGTTATGTATGCTACTTCATTTAATGATATGGTTCAGGTTGCAGATTATGACAAAGATTTTGCAGCCGGCTTATTAGATTTATCTTATAAAACAGTTACCCGCTATCAAAAGGAAAAGAAAACATTTAGTCCGTTACAAAGTGAATACATAATAAAAACAATTACACTTTTTCACAAAGGTGAGGAAGTATTTGGTACTACCGAAAGTTTTAAACGATGGCTCGATAAACCTGCTTTTGGCTTAGGAAATATTATTCCCCGAAATATTATTACAACTGTATCCGGTATCAATTTTGTAATGGAAGAATTAAACAGGATAGAAAGGGGAGATCTTGCATAAGCACAATGATAGTATATAGGATAACCACAGAAAAATGGTGTAGAAACATACTGGCAAGTGGCAATACTGCGAGATGGAATACAAGAGGAGGTTTTATGATTTATACTGCTGGCAGCAGGGCATTAGCCTGTTTGGAAAACATCGTTCACAGAAGTGGGGAAATGAGCGGTAAGGTTTATAAAGTAATGTTGATTGAGATACCTGCTAATGTAGAAATCCAGGAAATAAAAAAAGTGAGCATGCACAAAGACTGGAAGAGTCTTACGAATTATTCTTATTGTCAGGAAAAGGGAAACCAATGGTTAAGGGAAGGAGCTACAGCTATTTTAAAAGTGCCGTCAGTAATCATTGAAGAGGAATTTAATTATCTAATAAACCCTCAACATAGCCAATTCAAAAAAATTAAACTGGCAGATGTTGAGGATTTTTCGTTTGATGCCCGATTTTAATGAGCTGTTTTCTTTAACTTATTCTTAAATACCTTTTCAAATTTTTCCAGTTTTGGGGCTATCACAAACTGACAATAGCCTTCACCTTTATTATTGTTATAGTAATTTTGATGGTAATCTTCTGCCGGATAAAATGTAACAAATGGCTCTACTGTAGTAACCACCGGATTGCTCCATGCACCGCTTTTGGAGAGTTCAGCTTTATACTTTTCTGTCTTTGCTTTTTGCTCCTTATTGTGATAAAACACTACGCTGCGATATTGAGTTCCCACATCATTGCCTTGTCGGTTAAGTGTAGTTGGGTCATGACTTTGCCAGAAGGCTTCCAGCAACTCATCAAATGTAATAATGGCTGGATCATAAATAATATTTAAACATTCAGCATGGCCTGTAGTCCCGCTGCAAACCTCTTTGTAGGTAGGGTTTATGGCATGGCCACCGCTGTATCCACTGGTAACTTTTACTACGCCATTTAGTTGTTGAAAAATTGCTTCAGTACACCAAAAACAACCAGTACCAAAAGTTGCAGTATCTTTTTTTCCTGCATAGTTGCTTAGATTGTCGGTGAGGTTATTTACTGTTGTTGTTGATTTTTTTTCTGCACAGGAAAAAAGACTGAATAAAGTTGTAAGTGATAAAAAGAATACTTTCATTTTATTTTTTATTTAGCTACGCAAAATTAGCTAGCATAGTTGTAGAAACAACTTTAAGCAACAAATGTTTAACAAATTAAGATTCAACCAACTTCGTTTTTACCGGGGATTAGTTACAAAAATTATTGCAATTACATTTATATTATTCACATCATGTAATCAGGAAACGAAAATGGCAGACAGTAACTGCCGATGCGGTCACACTAAAAACAGCTAGTAATTAAAAGAAGAAATTGAAAAATATGTTGTTGCCAATAAAATACTGGTAGGCTGGATAAGTAATTGTGTAGGGCACTACAGTAAGGAGTTGGTGCAAGTTAAACAAGTGTATTGATTAAGTGTTGAACACTCTTTTTATTCCATGGTAATCGCTACCTCTTGCAAGTTTGAATTAAACCTTTTTCGACAAGTCAACAAAAATCCGCATCACTTCAAATCTTTAAAAGGAATATCCAGCAATTCATATTCTCTGGCATTTGGCAGTGCATAGTGCCACCATTCGGTATCTAGTGCTTTAAAACCAAATTGTTCCATTACCGATTTTAACAGTAATCGGTTTTGTAAAACAACTTCTGGCAATTGTTTAAATTCATGATGTGCAGTATCGCTGAAATTATCGAATCCGGTGCCCATTTCTACTTCTTTTTTGCTTTTTAAATCCACTAGCGTAAGATCAACAGCCACACCACGGTTATGCCCGCTGCCTTTTTTGGGGTCTGCTGCATATCGATCATCCTGCACAAGTTTCCACATTTGTTCTGTTACGGAATAAGGCCTGTAGGCATCATATATTTTTATACCGAGCCCTTTACTTTTTAAAACCTGCTGCACAGAATCTAATTGCATAGCAGCTTTTTCTCGCAGATAGGTTGTACGTATGTAAGGATATAGCCTTGCATGCATAAAGTTATTTTTACCAGCATACCTTAAATCAAGTATGATAGCCGGAATTATTTTTTTTATATCCACCATTTTGTATCCCGGTTTGCTGGAAGAAGCTATATAATCTGTCTTTTGGGAGATTACATATAAGCCATATTGGTTTAGCTTTTTGCTATCTTGCCCCATTGAAAAAAAAATCATTAATAAAAAAAATCCGGTACAAATTACTTTGTTATTGTATCTAATGATTAACTTGAACATATTGAACATCTAAATTTAAAAGTTTGAGGTAATTATAAAAATCTGTTTTTTGAAAGTTACCACTATTTCTACCGTAATATGAAAGATCGCATTACTCCTTGCTTTATTGGTTTGATTATTTTATGCTTCCTGATTTTTTCATGTCGTAATTCGGGTCCCCGCAAGGAAAACATTGTAAGTAATCCTGAAAAAATGGATGAGCAGACCTCTGAAAGTATTCATGAATTGTTGGATTATGCTTTGCTGAACCAGGGAAAAACTGATGACAGCACCCGTTTAAAATATGTATTACTTGCCAATAGTTTTTACAAGGAAACTAATTACAGTAGTAACTGGAGCAAAAAAGAAAAATGGGCACCAATTACAGATTCATTGTTGCAGTTTTTAGACAATGCAAAATTGTATGGCTTGTTTCCAAAAGATTATCATTTAAAGAGATTACTGAGTATTAAAAAATTACTGGATACAGATTCAATACAAAGAATGAATGCCATCCAATGGTCTATGGCTGATGTTATTTTTACAGATGTGTGCATCGGGATTCTTAAAGACTTAAAATATGGAAGGTTAATAAGGGACGACAGTTCAACGGTAATAAACGATAGCAGCATTAAAGGCAAATGGCTGGTTAATCAGCTGCAATTATTAATGAAACAATCCTCGCTATCTGCTTATTTAAACTCAATAGAGCCATCGCAGAAAGGCTATCAGCAATTAAAGGGCGGTATTAAAAGGTTTTTAGATAGCATGGATAACCGCATCTACACTTATGTAAAGTATCCTTTTAAAAAAAATAACTCGAAAGACTCCTTATTTTTTATCAAAACGGTACAAAAAAGATTGATTGAAAGTAAATGTATAAAGGATTCAACTGGTTTACCAGATTCTCTGCAGTTAGCTGTTGCCATTAAAAAATTTCAAAAACTAAAAGCCGTTAAGCAGGATGGAAATATTTCTGCTATTTTAATAAGGCAACTAAATAACACTGATGTTGAAAAGTTTAAACGGATTGCTATTACATTAGATAGGTATAAATTATTACCCGACAACATGCCGGAAAAATTTGTCTGGGTCAATCTGCCGGGATATTACCTGCAGGTGTGGGATCATGATACTGTTGCAATTAGTTCAAAAATTATTTGCGGTAAACCAGAAACACGTACACCTTTACTTAACAGTGCTATCTCTGATATGATCACGTATCCAACATGGACTGTACCAACTAGTATCATTGCCAAACAATATTTGCCCAAACTAAAATCAAACCCCTACTATCTTTCAAAAATTGGTTTAAAATTGGTAACAGAAAAGGGGGTAGATGTTGATCCTGCAAAGATTAATTGGAGTAAATACACTAAAGGAATTCCATTTAAAGTGATGCAAAACAGCGGTGACGATAACGCACTAGGTGTAATAAAATTTAATTTCTCCAATCCATTTGCAGTATATCTGCACGACACTAATCAACGCTATCTTTTTAATAACTCGAAAAGAGCATTTAGTCACGGTTGTGTAAGGGTGCAGGAGTGGGAGAAACTTGCTTTTTTTATCGCAAAAAATGATAGTGCCAATCTTAAACCGGGGGATCAACTTCGATACAACAGAGATTCTATTGTTGCATGGATTGCTGCTAAAAAACACCTGCGGATTGATGTAAAGAATGAACTGCGGTTGTTCATTAACTATTTCAGTTGCGAGGCAAAAGATGGTAAAATCAAATTTTATGAAGATATATATAGCGATGACAAAGAATTAAGAGAAAAATATTTTACTGATAAATAACCCATTAACAATTTGCGCATGAAAGTCAAATACTCGGTCAGTAATATTATTAAAGTTCCCTTAATTGTATTAAGCTTTTATTTTCTGTTGCCGTTAACAATATTTGCACAAAAGGAAGTAAGAAAAGCTACCAGGACAACCCGATACAATACAAAAAAAACATTTTATGGTCAGGCAAGTTTTTACGCAAATAAGTTTAATGGCCGTCGTACTGCAAGTGGAGAAATATTTTATCAAAAAAAAATGACCTGCGCTTGTAATGTACTAGCCCTGGGAACCTGGATTAAGGTTACTAATCTGAGAAGCGGTAAGTCTGCTATTGTAAAAGTAAACGATCGCCTGCATCCTTCTATGAAAAGGATTATTGATCTTTCAAGAGCTGCTGCTAAAGAAATAGGTTTTTCAACGTCCACAGGGTTAACGAGGGTGAAAGTGGAAGTATTAGGAAAAAAGAAGCCGCAGTAAGATTTTGAAGAAAATACTCTTAATTACAAGCCTATCCAAATAATTCCTGTTGAGCAAATCCTCATAAAAAGAAACTTAATTATTTAAAAACCTAAACAGTAGGAGAGTGATGCCTAATCAGCTTGCCACACCTGCTGGAATAAGTCTCTTACTTCAAATAAGTAACTTATATTACACACATAATTTACTTTTTTGCTACGTTCATCTACCATACAATTACTTCGGATTCACTTCTCTTTTTTCCTGATGCCTGTTTATTGGTATGCATTGAGCCAAACGAATAATATTGATATTTCACATGCAATATTGGTCTTCATCATTCTGCATATATTGGTTTATCCTGCCAGTAATGGTTATAATAGTTATATGGATAGAGATACGGAAAGCGTTGGCGGAATAAAAAAACCAATGGCACCTACAAGGCAACTATTCAATGTTACCTTGGCACTCGATTTGGTAGCTATTGTATTAAGTTTTATGATCAGTTTTTATTTTACTGCAGGTATTTTACTCTATATACTTTTTTCAAGAGCATACAGTTACCGGGGTATTCGTTTAAAGAAGTTTCCTGTAATAGGTTACCTGACAGTAGTTTTTTTTCAAGGCGCTGTTACATTCTTTTTGGTAATGCACGGTTGCAGTGTTGAAAAAACGCTGGAAGTGCCATGGGCGGGCATGCTGGCCGCATCGTTATTAATTGGAGGGTTTTATCCGCTAACGCAGATATATCAACATCTGCAGGATAAAGAAGATGGGGTTACTACGCTCAGTATGTTGTTGGGTTATAAATGGACATTTATTTTTACAGCACTTATTTATGCTGTAGCTGTTGTTACCCTTGGCTGTCAGTTAATAGCTTCCAATCAACAAAAAGCCTTTTTTATTATTCAAATCTTTTTTATTCCGGTTCTCGTATATTTTTTTTGGTGGTTCAGGCAGGTATTATTTGAACATACTGCAGCGAATTTTGTAAATACAATGCGCATGAATTTACTTGCATCCATTTGCACCAATGCAGCATTCATCACTTTATTTTTAATTGAAAAACTTTGAGCAAAATAGTTTCGATAGCAACAGGTGTTCCTCCTTATAAACATCGGCAGGATGATATATTGCAATTTGCAGATACAATTTACAGTAAAGATGAAACCGATAGCCGAAAGTTAAAATTTTTATATAAACGCAGTGGTATAAGCAGCAGGTACAGCGTAATTCCTGATTATAGCCTCCCTATGGAGGAAAGGCAATTTTATGCGCCCACCAAAAACCTGGATCCTTTTCCTGACCTTGAAAAAAGAATGCAATGGTATGCTGACGCCGCTGGGGTGCTTTCTGTTGATACGATAGAAAACTGCATCAATGGGAAAATACAAAAAGATGAAATTACTCATCTCATAACGGTAAGCTGCACTGGCATGAGTGCGCCGGGCCTTGATCTTGAGATAATCGAGTTGATGGGTTTGTCTCCTAATATTTTTCGAACGTCCATAAATTTTATGGGCTGTTATGCTGCCATACACGGATTAAAAATTGCCGATGCTATTTGTAAAACGAATCCGCTGGCAAACGTGATAGTTGTTTGTACTGAGTTTTGCACCCTGCATTTTCAAAAGGAAAATTCTGTAGATAATATCACCTCCACATTGTTGTTTGCAGATGGTTGTGCTGCAGTATTGGTGCAGCATGAATCAAACATTTTGGATGGACTGGCAATCAATAGTTTTTTCTCCGATATCTCATTCAAGGGAAAAAAAGATATGAGTTGGCAACTTTCTTCAAAAGGCTTTTTAATGACACTTTCCGGTTATGTACCGGATTTAGTAAAGGAAGATTTTAATAATCTTGTTACAAAAGCCCTTGACAATGCAGGTATATCAAAAAATGACATTACAAATTGGTGTATTCATCCCGGAGGAAAAAAAATAATGGAGGCCATCCAATTGAGTGTGGGGTTGCAAAAAGAAGCGCTTCAATATTCATACGACGTACTGAATGAATTTGGTAATATGAGCTCCCCTACAATATTGTTTGTTTTAAAAAAGATTTTAGATGAATTGCAGCAATCAGCATCAGGGAGTAGACAAACAGTTTTTGGTGCTGCATTTGGTCCGGGACTTACCATGGAGACGTTTATAGTTACTTATGGCTAACCTAAAAGAAAGATCATCCTTAAAGGAATTGTTGGACGGCGATGATATTCCATTTGCTGATATAAAGCAAAACATGAAAGAGCTGAACACCATTAACACGTTCCTGGGGGGGCATGGTATTACTCTGGCTGGGGTTAAAGGAATTCTACAAAAATTACCGGAAAAAAAATTAATAACCATCTGTGAAATTGGATGTGGCGGTGGTGATAATTTAAGTGCAATTGATAGCTGGTGTATTAAAAAAAAGATACCAGTGCAATTTATAGGAATCGACATTAAGCAAGAATGTATAGATTTTGCCAAAACGCAATGTGCTTATTTAAATGCAAAGTGGATACAAAATGATTATGCAACCGTTTCATTTGGTACCACTAAGCCGGATATTATTTTTTCTTCTTTGTTTTGCCATCACTTTAGCAATGCCGATGTTGTAAAGATGCTAAACTGGATGAAACTTAATTGCAGTAAAGGTTTTTTCATTAACGATTTGCATAGGCATCCACTGGCTTACTATTCTATTCGCTGGATTACCCAACTATTTTCATCCTCGTACCTCGTAAAAAATGATGCACCACTTTCGGTAGCGAGAAGTTTTACAAGAAATGAATGGCATGCTTTATTTGATACTACTGATATAAGAAACTATACGATTCAATGGAAATGGGCTTTTAGGTATTTAATCATTTACAGTCATGAGTGAGCCAATTTATTTTGATGCCATAATTATTGGTGGTGGGCTTGCTGGCCTATCCCTAAGCATACAACTTGCAAAGGCTGGATTTGATGTTGCTTTGTTTGAAAAAGAGCAATATCCTTTTCACAAAGTATGTGGTGAGTACATAAGTATGGAGAGTTGGAATTTCATAGAATCCCTGGGGCTTCCATTGGCTGAAATGCAATTACCAACAATTAAAGAATTAATAGTATCAGCACCCGGCGGCAATTTGCTGCAAAAGTCTTTGCCGTTGGGAGGTTTTGGAATAAGCAGATACACGCTCGATAATAAATTAAAAAATATTGCTGCGGAAAACGGAGTTAAGGTATTTGAAAATTGCAGGGTGGATGAAGTGATTTTTGGAACTGATCAATTTACCATTACTGCAGGCTCTAATCAATACTATTGCAAAGTATGTTGTGGTAGTTTTGGTAAACGCAGTAATCTTGATGTAAAATGGGGAAGAAATTTTATCAATAAAAAAAGCAATAAGCTAAATAATTACATCGGTGTAAAATATCACATAAAAACGGAATTTGCCATTGACCAGATAGCGTTGCACAATTTTAAGGATGGTTATTGTGGTATATCGGCAATTGAAGATGGTAAGTATTGCCTTTGTTATTTAACCAATGCAGCCAACCTAAAGGCCAACAATAACAGCATTGCTGTAATGGAAAAAAATGTATTGCATCAGAATAAATATCTTAAGAAAATCTTTGAGAACAGCGAGTTTTTGTACCAGTCACCGGTAACTATTTCGCAGATTTCATTTAATAATAAATCACAGATAGAAAATCACTTGCTGATGTTGGGCGATGCCGCCGGATTAATAACGCCGCTTTGTGGTAATGGGATGAGTATGGCATTGCACAGCAGTAAAATAGTATCAAGCTATATTATTGAGTTCTTAAACAACAACATTTCAAGAAGTACAATGGAAGAAAGCTATTTAATTCATTGGAAAAAAACGTTTCATAAGCGACTCTGGTATGGCAGATTGATACAAAGCCTGTTTGGAAAAGAATGGGCTACAAATATATTCGTTAGCACTATGAAGCGTTTACCCTGGCTTACAAAACAATTAATTAAGCAAACCCACGGAACGCCGTTTTAAGAATTTATTCTTTTAGCCGTTTATCGTTAAAATGAACCAACAATCATCTACTTTTGTCCTATTCTAAATCAACGTTATGCATGTACCAATAATGGCCGAATTAGCGGCCAATGGCCAATCGCCGGAAGTTCTTTTTTGGGTAGGATGTGCAGGCAGTTACGACCAACGTGCACAAAAAATCACCAAAGCATTTGTAACTATTTTAGATAAAGTGCAAGTGAAATATGCAATTCTTGGAAAAGAGGAAATGTGCACCGGCGACCCCGCCCGCAGGGCAGGAAATGAATTTATGTTTCAAATGATGGCATATCAGAATATCACAATTCTAAATGGATATGGTATTAAAAAGATTGTTACAGCTTGTCCGCATTGTTTCAATACATTAAAAAACGAATACCCGGAACTTGGAGGAAATTACGAAGTGATTCATCATGCTACATTTTTGCAGCAACTAATTGATGAAGGAAAAATAACCATGAGTGGGGGAGGTTCATTCAAGGGAAAAAAAATAACCTATCATGATAGTTGTTATCTGGGAAGGTCTAATAATATTTACGAAGCACCCAGGAAGGTTTTAGAAGCATTGGATGTAGAATTAGTTGAAATGAAGCGTTGTAAATCGAACGGGTTTTGCTGTGGAGCCGGTGGTGCACAAATGTTTAAGGAAGAAGAAAACGGAACTACGAGGGTTAATTTTGAAAGAACAAACGAAGCTTTAGAAACAGGAGCGACTGTAATTGCAGCTGCCTGCCCTTTTTGCAATACCATGTTAACAGACGGTGTTAAAAACAGTAATAAGGAAGATGAGGTAGCGGTATTAGACATTGCAGAACTAATAGCAGTTTCAATGGCCTGATAGCAGCAACATTTTATATTTTATTCTAAACTAAAATAATATTCGACAATGGATTTACAACAATATAAAAAACTGATACCTGAAAATTTTTCAGATAATTCCAGGGTTTGGATTTATCAAAGCAATCGTAAATTCAGTAGCGAAGAAATAACAGGAGTAGTTTCGCTATTAAAGCAATTTATTTCCGTTTGGAAAAGTCATGGTGACCCAGTTAAGGGATTTGCTGATTTGTTTTATGATCAGTTTATTGTAATAATTGCAGATGAATCGGCTACAGCAGTAGGTGGCTGCAGTACTGATAGCTCAGTACATATAATAAAGATGATAGAAAGTAAGTACAATTTGAGTTTGTTAGACAGACAATTGCTGGCATTTGGAATAAATGAAGAAATTGAATTATTGCCGTTGTCTCAATTAAAAATATCAGTACAGGAAGGCTTAATTAATGCTAGCACATTGTATTTTAACAATACAATCACCACAAAGCTTGAATTTATTACAAATTGGATGCAACCGGTTGAAAGAAGTTGGCTATCTGCACGGCTAAATTTTTCTACTGTAGTGAGTTAATGCTATTATTTATCAGCCGGATTTCTTTTTCCAAATGACAATTTTTCGATTGTAGATTCTAATCTTGCCTGTTTGGTCTCCACTTTTTTAGCGCCATTAATCCAAAGAACATATTCTTTTCTATTGGTTAAAGATAATGTTTCAAAGAAAGCTTTGGCTTTTTTATTTTTGCCAAAAAGCTCAACCAATTCGGCAGGCAGATCGATGGTCCTTTTTTCAAGGTCAATTCCCTTTACACTAATGCCGGATGTAATAGCTGGTTGAGTAATTTTATCTCCTTTTTTAAAACGCATGGCGCACCATACATTATCTAATGCTATAGTTCTTACACATTCAAGGTTTAAATCTTTGATGCATTTCCAGTTACAATCTCTGGAAAGATCGCTTACAATTTTAGAAGATACTTTAGGATATGCCACCCAAAGTTTAGCGTCATCCTGTAAAGCAGGTGCCACATCTTTTAGAATATCATTTAACTGACTATGGGTTATGGCAAAAATTAACGCAAAATCAATTTTCCGAATTTTAAGAAGAGGAGTTACATTTTTCGAAAATGACAACTTTGCAAATTGTTTTTCGATAGTAGATGGTAATCCCTGGATTAATAGGTTTTTTTCATCTTGCAAATTAATTTTTTCGAATACACTCAATGACGGCGCTAATACTTCCATAATTTGTATTTTCTGGAATGCGAAGGTAAATTAAATTTCCAGAAGTATTGAATAAAATGAGAATTTCCGTTGTTTACCCTAATAAATAGCCTGTTAAAGTTTTATCTTTTTACTGGCTGATAGTACTTAAGTGCTTCATTCATATAGCTTTGCAACCTGGCAATCCTGTTTTCATCGGATGGATGCGTAGCTAAAAACTCAGGTGGTTTTTGACCGCCTGCCTGAGACATTCTTGTCCAAAATGGTATTGCCTCTCTTGGATTGTATCCTGCCATCGCCGCAAACATTAATCCAAAGCGGTCTGCTTCATATTCTTGTTTGCGTGAATTTGGCAGCAAAACGCCAACCTGCGCACCTAAACCAAATGTATTATTAAAAATGCTATTTACCTTAGGATTATTACTTGTAAGAATATTGCCAACTGCTCCTAAACCCTGGGCAACCATTCCCTGGCTCATCCGCTCATTTCCATGTCCTGCTACAGCATGTGTAATTTCATGACCTAATACTATCGCAAGTGCTGCTTCATTTTGTGCAATTGGTAACAATCCTGTATAAACTACTACCTTACCGCCAGGCATACACCAGGCATTTACTTCCTTATTGTCAACTAAATTAAATTCCCATTTATACCCATCCATCAATGCGGCATTCCCTTTTTTTGTATAGTAAGATGTAATAGCAGAAGCGATTCTTGACCCAACTCTTTTTACCATTTCAGCATCTTTATTATTGCTGCTGGATTCTACTTTATTGGTTGATAAAAAAGACTGGTATTCACCCACGGCCATTTGTTGTAGCTCAGCTTCGGATATTAAACTCAATTGATTACGGCCTGTTACCGCATTTTTTGTACAAGCTATCCAGGAGAGAGAAAATATAAGACTTAGAATTGCTAACTTTTTCATTTGTTTATTTTAGTTTAAAATGCTTACAGTATAAACGCATCGTTTATACCTAAACAATTGATGTACCAAGATTTATCCGACGGTTAATAATAAAAGGAGGAGAAAGTTAAAAAGATATTAAAAGAGAAGATTTTATTTAGAATTCGTAGCTTTTTTTCTATCCCTATATTTTAAAATAGGAATGCGGCTTTCATTACCACGTAAAATTTTAATGATATTTTTTTGATGGGTAAGTATGATTAAACAAGCAACTAATACTGCAAAAATCCTGTAAACAACTACATCATCATTCCAAATCCATAGCACACAAACTGGCAATGCAATCCCTGCAATAATAGAACTCAAGGACACATATCTGGTTAAAAAAAGTACCAGCAGAAACACACCCACGCAGCTTAAAGCGATAACCGGCTGTACAGCCAATATCATCCCAAACAGTGTAGCTACACCCTTACCCCCTTTGTATTGTGCGAAAATGGGGAAAATGTGCCCCATCACGGCTGCAAGCCCAAGGCCTACCATCAAATTGGTACGATCCCACTCATTGTGAATATAAAAAGGAAGGAAATAAAATAAACCAACTGCAAGCATTCCTTTTAAAATATCAAAGACCATCACAACCGTTCCAAACTTGGAGCCCAAAACTCTGAAAGTATTGGTTGCACCCATATTGCCGCTGCCATAGTCACGTATATCCACCCCAAAAAACTTTGTGCTGATAATTAACGCCGTCGGTATAGAACCTATTAAATAAGCAATTATTATAAGAAGTAGTTCCTTCATAGTTTAATGCTGAATTTGTTACAAATGTATTGAAATTTTAGCCTCGATTAACAATTAATTAATACAGTTTATTGTGAAGCAACTAATTTATTTTTTGCTGTTATTGCTATCCATTCACCTCTTTGTAAGGTGCTTATAAATTGTAAACTGTTTGTAATCAAGGCATTTTTGACAGTTATTTCATCTTGTTTCAAAAAGCCACTTAGCAAAATATCGGCGTCATTGCTAGCAGCAGCTGCAATTGATGTTAAATTAGTTAGAATAATGTTGAGGTTAATATTAGCCAGAATAACTTCGAATTTTTCGGGTGTTTTTATAGAATCATCAAGTATTATATTGATAGCTGTACAATTGTTCTGGGTAATATTTTCTTTAGAATTTTCTATACTCCATTCATCATTATCAATCGCCAATACTTCTACAGCACCCATTTTTTCAGCCAATATTGCCAGTACACCTGTGCCAGTACCAAAGTCCAATACTTTTTTTCCTGCAAAATTAACCGCCTGCATTAGTTCTATCATCATATGGGTAGTTGCATGATGCCCTGTACCAAAACTCATTTTGGGTGTTATAATTATTTCATGCTTTACCTCAGCAATTGCTGGATGAAAATGAGCCCGGATAGCTACAAAATCACTAACAATTACCGGATGAAAATTTTCTTCCCATTGCTGATTCCAGTTTATGTTTTCAATGATTGATTTTTTATATGAAACGTGGGGAAATAATTTGGATATTGCAGTAATGCTTTCACCGTCCAGTTTATCTTCTGCAATAAATGCTTTTAAACATTGTTCTGTTTCTTCAAAACCTTCAAAACTATAACTGCCCAAAACTGCAATAAGTGCCTCTGTTTTTTCTCCTTGCGGAACGATAAAATCAAATTGTAGGTAATTCATTATTTTATTTCGATGATGATTGGTTTGTTACTAAAGTTTACCGAAAAACTATACACTCCTGCCGGTACTTCCTTACTATAATTTAAGTGCTCAATAAATTTACCATTTATGTATAAATCACCTTTGTTAACTGGTAAATTATGTAATAAAAAATTTAATTTCCTTGTGATCAATTTTCCTTTAAATGCCCCTCCTTTGTTGTTAATCCTGCAAGTTAATTTATTACTTGTAGTGGAAGCTTTAAAGCTAATTATCTGGTATTGATTATTCTTAATGGCATTTTTACTAAGTCCATCATCTTCATATAAATCATAGTTTGATGGCAGTTTGCTGTAATAATAATTAACCAATAATTCATCATTGGTAATTCCGGCGGTATTAGTTGATGTTAGGTTGCTGTTATTTATTATAAAGCTGCCCTCTTTTATATAAAAAGGAATTTGGTTGATGGCTGCCGTAGCAATGGTTACTGCACCACCGTCAATTGGCGTGTCGTCATAAAAAGAATACCATTTACCTGCGGGAAGATAAACACTTCTTCTAGTAACGCCTTTTTCAAGGATTGGCGCTACCAATATATTTTCTCCCCACATAAACTCATCCTGAAAGGCTGTTGTTGCTGTGTCTTTTGGATAATAATAATATAAAGGTGCAACCAAGGGTTGTCCTTTTGCAGCTTGCCTGTAGGCCAAAGTATAATTGTATGGCAACATTGAATACCGTCTTTTTACAACCTCTTTTGCATAATCTCTAAACGGTTGTTCAATTAAGGCAGGTTCACTTGGAAAACTAAAAGCATTTGTATCAATATCCCCCAATGCTGTACCATGCGGCCTGAAAATTGGGGTAAAGGATGCATACTGCAACCACCGAACATAGAGTTCATTGTCACCTTCACCCCCTGCAAACCCACCGGCGTCTGCATGTATATAAGGTATACCACTCATGCTCATACCTAGCATTAATGGAATCTGTGCTTTTAAGCCGCTCCAACTGCGGCTTACATCGCCACTCCAGGGGAAAATGCTGTAGCGCTGGCTTCCTGCAAAACCAGATCTGTTAAGATGGAATAGCCGGGTTTCAGGATAATCTTTAAGATAATGGTTAAATAAAAACTGGTTCCAGTAATGACCATACGCATTGTGCACTTCATCGGCACCAAATTTCCTTTTATATCCAATATCAGTAAGGTTATGCATCATTTCAACAGGATGTTTTTCAGGTTCTCCTAAATCTGTCCACCAACCTGTAACCCCATTGGCAATTTGGCGTTTATAATGATTGTTCCATATCCAATTGCCAGCATCTTTTCTAAAAATATCCAGCACTCCGCCTTCGCCAAAATAAAAATCCGTTAATGCAAAAGGTTTACCCAAACTGTCTGTTGCCAAATATTTGGCAGCATCATTGTAGGTTCTTGTTCCTTTCAATATAAACGGTTCGGATATTAACACGGTGTTGATATGTTGTTTAGTAAGATCTGAAATCATTTTTTTTGGAGCAGGCCATTTTGATTTATTCATCCACTCCAGGTTGCCTAAAGTATTTTTGATGCTGTCTCCAAACCAGAATAAATCAAAAATAACTGCATCAACTGGAATTTTTTCTTTTTGCATGGCCGATAATACACTCTTCATGTGTGCTTCACTGCTGTATCCAAAACGACTCATAAAATTACCCAATGCCCAGCGGGGAGGTAATGGTTGCGTACCGGTTAATTTAAAAAAGGAGGAAAGTATTTCTTTATAATCGTTACCAGTAATTACGTACACATTCAGCTCACCACTTACAAAACCAACTTCAAAATTTTTGCTGTTGGTTTTACCGATATCTGCATAACCCTTAGAAGCATTATCAAAAAACAACCCATAACCTTTTGATGAGGTAAAAAAGGGAACAGAAAAATTAAGGTTCTCTGCTCCTTCACTGTAACCATAAGAAGGGCTGTTGTACAAATCAAATTTGTAACCTCTACGGTTTAATGGCAGGGCTCTTTCTCCGCCGCCAAATATTTTTTCATCGGCAGAGAGTTTGAAATTAAATCCACGATAACTATTTTTATTAAACATACTGTCTAATCTAAATACCGCATTGTTATTGATCGAAATGCTGCCATTATCCAGTTTAAGAATATTGTTTTTAAACAAAATGGTTGCTTTACCATTATTCGTAAATTCAGTTGCAGACCGATTGGATAGATTTACGTAAGGCTTTGCCAGCACTGCATTGCTTATACATTCATTCTTTGAATAATTTACAGGCTTGTAAATAATTTTAATAATGTTATCTGCATATTGAATAAATCTGAATTTACCTGCATTATCACTTTTATAGGTGGTTTGGGAAAATGAAGTAAATGAAATGATGGTTAAAATAAAACTTAAGACAATTCTGTATCTCATAAAAAATATTTTTTACATTTTAAATAAACCTGCGGATAATCATTTGTGCGAATGAACAATATTGATGAATTGAATGCAGATAAATACCTATACTGTAATTTTTTGAATTTAGCATCCTTCAACGTTACGGTGTGAAGTGGTTTTTGAAGCAATAGCCTGGCACCAAAAATATTAGATACATGCCTTTTAACATCGCTTTGTAAATAGCCGTAAGATAGGTTTGAACTAATGGAGCTTTCAATTTGGCTGACTGTGTGACTATTATTTTTGCAAAAAAAATCAATATTAGAATTTATTCAAAAGGCTAAAAACGTTTTAACTTTTGTAAAAAGTGAAATTAAAAAACACTATAAATTACTACCACAAAATGAGCAATTAGCTTGTACAATAATTTGAAATTATAAACGCTTATTAGGTTGGTCAAAAAATAAACACTGCCATTTTATTATAACGACATTATTACCAAATAAGCGCACTGGCGCCCAATATAGCTGCATCAGCTTCTTTAAGTTCGCTAAATAATAATTTAACTTTATTTTGAAAAATGGGGAGCAGGTTAGCTTCCATATGCTTGCGTGTAGGGTTGAGTAATAAAGCACCGGCTTTTGTTAATCCTCCAAAAAGCACAATTGCTTCGGGTGAAGAAAACATCACAAAATTTGCAAGTGATTCACCCAATATCTGACCAGTGAACTCAAAAATATGATTGGCTATACTATCCCCACGCATTGCACAGTCATAAACGGCTTCGCTGGTTAGCTCATTGATTGTATAATTCCTCAATAAGCTCTCCTGTTCCGGATGTTTCGTTAATAACTCTATAGCAGTTTCTCTTACGCCTGTTGCGGATGCATATGCCTCTAAGCTTCCAAGCATACCAGTGCTTTTATGCGGCCTTCCTCCGGGACGAATAATAGTATGCCCCAGTTCACCTGCAAAACCATCATGTCCTACCACAATTTTACCATCAATTACTATTCCACTGCCAACACCGGTTCCCAGGGTGATGGTGATAAAATGTTTCATGTTTTTAGTGCAACCATACATCATTTCACCAACAGCAGCAGCATTGGCATCATTGGTAAGTTTGGTAGGTAAACCAAACTTCTTTTCCATTAAATCTGCAATGGGTATAATACCTTTCCATTTTAAGTTTGGTGCATACTCAATGGTACCACTGTATATATTACCATTAGGTGCACCAACACCTATTCCTATAAAATTTTTAGTGCCTCCAACTTGCTCTATCATTGGTATCAGCTTACTGTACAGGTCTTCAATAAACTCTTCAACTACCTCGTGTTCGTTGGTAGGAATTCTATCCTGTGCTATGATTTCGCCTTTGGAATTTACAATTCCAAACTTGGTGGTGGTGCCGCCTATATCAATGCCTAAAGAATATGTACTCATGAAATTTTAACTTTAATATTATTTATTAAACATAAAATACGCTACAAATAAATTTGCAAATTTTAAAAGATTTTTAATGCCCGCCACCGCTGTTCAACTTATCAAAATCAATACCCTGTGATTGTAAGATTGATTTTGATTTTACAGCATAAAAAACCAGATAGGCAAAACAAACGACACCAGCAATAAAGCTAAACTGAATACCTATTTTATCTGCCAGTAAGCCCTGTAAAACACTAACTACACCACCACCCATAATCATCATTATCAATAAACTGCTTCCCTGGTTGGTATTTTTTCCAAGACCAGCAACTGCTATTGTAAAAATACAAGGCCATAACGTACTGCAAAATAAACCTACACTCGTAAATGCAAAAGCACTAACCATTCCTGAGGAAAACATTCCAACTAAAAGAGAAGTGATACCTCCTAAAGAAAATATTAATAACATTCTTGCAGGGTTACCTTTACTGGCAATATCACATGCAACCATCACTGCTATTACAATTGCATAAATATAAAACTGGTCAACCTCATGTTTTGCTATACTGTTTACCAATAAAAAAACTATAAAAGCAAGATAAGGCATCAGAAAATTTAAAATCTGCTTTGCCCCTTTGCTCACATCAAAAGCACCAACCGCACCTGTCCATCTGCCAATCATTAAACTGGCCCAATATAAAGAAATGTATGGAGCCACTTTTTGAGTGGGTATGCTTAAATATTTCTCCAGATAGGCAGGCAAGTTGCTCGCTGTAGCTACTTCCACACCCACGTATAGGAAAATGGCAATCATCCCCATTACCAATTGCGGATATTGGAATGCAGATGGCCTGTGTAATAATTTTCCTTCTTCTTCTGCCTCGCTCTCTGCCACAACATCAAGGTCTATTTTATTGGGGAGAGAAGAAAATCTTAATAAAATTGCAACCAATGCAAAAGCAAATCCTAAAATTAAATAAGGGGTCTTTACACTTTCAATACTGGCATCCGGATTAGCAGAAGCAACACTTCCGAAAATGGCAAAACTTACAATTAACGGTCCAATAGTAGTACCGAAGTTATTTATCCCTCCGGCCATTATAAGCCTTTGCGAACCAGTTTTAGGATCACCCATCACAATGGCTAGTGGATTGGCCGCTATTTGTTGCAGGGAAAATCCCAGCCCAACAATAAACAACCCGGTAAGCATTAACACAAACGACCCAGTGTTGGCTGCAGGATAAAATAACAGCGTACCAACAGCAGATATCATTAGACCTAATGAAATACCATTCTTATAACCAATCTTGTTTAATACATCACCTCCAATAACTTTTGAAATACCGAAATAAATGAGGGAACCAACTGTATAGGCAACATAAAATGCAAACGATACCATCTGACTTTGTGCCTGGGATAAATTAAAAGCTTTCTTAAAAACCGGAATCAGAATATCATTGCTGGCTGCAACAAAACCCCAGAAAAAGAAAACGGTAATTAACGTTCCAAATTGGGACCATTTGGTCTTAATTGGGGCTTGACTTGATTTGTTCATACAGCAATTTATTTAATGGTTTAAGAAGGCTGAAAGTAAAGTAAAATATGCAATCATAAAAATATTGATTTTTTTATTCAATCAACTAAATGCATTCAAATACATTACTGCAATTAAATATCGAAACATTTTTATTTATCAAAACAATCTTAAATTCTTTTTTAAAAATGTTTCCAATCAAATAAAAATTTACTACATTCATTTTTTATAAAATAATTGCTTTCTTCATGGAAATTTTACATGTTACTGCTGAGTGCTACCCCGTAGCAAAAGCAGGCGGATTGGGCGATGTAGCAGGTGCCTTACCAAAATATCAGAATAAACTAGGCCATGTTGCAAAATTGGTTATGCCCATGTACCGTACCAAATTTTTATATCAAAATGAATTTGATGTTGTGCACAAGGGCGATTTTAGTATGGGCCCCTATTGGTTTAACTACACTATTATTAAAGAACAAACCAATAAACTTGGTTTTGAATTATACCTCGTAGATATAAACGGGCTGCTTGACAGAGAAGAGGTATATGGGTACAACGATGACAGCGAACGATTCACTGCTTTTCAAATAGCTGTGGTTGATTGGGTGGCAAGATGGGTAGATAAACCGGATATTGTTCATGTGCATGATCACCACACCGGGCTTATTCCTTTTATGATGCAGCAATGCTATGCTTACAGGCACTTATCTCATATACCTACTGTGCTTACCATTCACAATGCGCAATACCAGGGATGGATGGATTGGGACAAGGCAAATTACCTGCCTGCCTGGGATACGCTGGAATGGGGTAAGCTTGACTGGCAGGATAGAATAAACCCTTTGGCAAGTGCTGTAAAATGTGCTACCAGGGTTACAACCGTAAGTTATAGTTATCTGGATGAAATGAGAAGTAATGCCAATGGTCTTGAAAATTTATTTGAATACGAAAGGGGAAAATGTACAGGAATACTAAATGGAATAGATGATCTTGTTTGGAATCCGGATACTGATACTTATATAGACGATAACTTCAGCACAAAAAATGCAGCTGTTGGAAAACTGGCCAATAAAAAATTATTGTGCGAAGCTTTTAATTTAGATGTTGAAAGGCCGCTGTTTGTTTTCATTGGAAGACTTGTGCATGAAAAAGCTGCAGATCTTTTACCACAAGCCATTTATGATGCTGTTTATCACCTGGAAGGCAAAATGAGTTTTTTAATTTTGGGTAGTGGCGATCCGCATGTGGAATGGGAACTGGCAAACATGAATATGCCGCTTGCAGGGTATTATAATTCTAAAATTGGCTATAATGAAAAACTCAGCCATCAAATGTATGCCGGGGCCGATTTTTTGCTGATGCCCAGCAGGGTAGAGCCCTGCGGACTTAACCAAATGTATGCGATGCGATATGGAACTATCCCCATTGTTCGCAATACGGGCGGCTTAAGAGACACGGTAAAAGACATAGGTGAAACCGGAGGTTATGGAATTATATTTAATGATGCCAAAGTTTGGGATATTACCTACAGCGTTCACCGGGCTCTGGAGCTTTATGCACAACCTAAAAAAATGAAAGCCATCCGCACAAAAATTATGAACCTCGATAACAGTTGGGAAAGCAGTGCTCAACAATATATTAATCTCTATAGTAGTTTAAAATAACTTTATACCTTACATTTGAACTCAAACTTGCCAATAATTACCAACTAAAATATATACCTCAAATTAAATTTTATGGACAGCAAATCAGTAATCGCAATGGTGTTAGGTGGTGGTGCAGGCAGCCGGTTGTATCCTCTAACAGCTAGTCGTAGTAAGCCAGCCGTGCCAATTGCAGGCAAATATCGTTTAGTGGATATTCCAATTTCCAATTGTATTAATTCGAGTATTAATAGAATTTTGGTACTTACACAGTTTAACTCTGCGTCGCTTAATAAGCATATAAAAAATACCTATCAATTTAGCCTTTTCAGTAAAGGGTTTGTAGATATTGTAGCAGCAGAACAAACACCTGATAATCCTCAGTGGTTTCAGGGAACTGCAGATGCTGTTCGCCAGTCTCTCCGACATATTACTAACCACGATTTTGAGTATGTTTTAATATTAAGTGGTGACCAGCTTTATCAAATGGATTTTGAATCTATGATTGATACCCATCAAGCTAAAGGCGCAGATATTTCAATTGCAACTATACCGGTTGGTGATAGAGAAGCGCCTGAATTTGGTATTCTTAAAGCAAATGATGAAAACATTATCACCTCTTTTATTGAAAAACCGGATAAATCAATTTTAGGAGAATGGACCAGTGATACAGGTAATGACATGAAAGATCAAGGCAGAATTTACCTGGCCTCGATGGGTATTTATATTTTCAACCGTAAGTTGTTATTTGATTTGCTGGAAGATGAGAAAAAGGATGCAACAGATTTTGGCAAAGAAATCATTCCATCTTCAATAGAAAAATATAAAGTAATCAGTTATCAATATGATGGCTACTGGACTGATATTGGAAACATATATTCCTTCTTTGAAGCCAACCTTGCACTAACGGATGAATTGCCGCCTTTTAATTTATTTGATAATCAAAAAGTGGTTTATAGCAGGGCAAGAATGTTGCCGCCGGCAAAAATAAGCGGAACAACATTGGAAAAAACGATCATCGCCGAAGGTTCAATTATTTCAGCCAGCAGAATCCAGAATAGTGTTATTGGTGTTCGCAGCCGCATTGGTCATGGAACAACCATTGTTAGTTCTTACATAATGGGAAATGATTATTATGAAACGTTGGCAGAAATAGAAAACAATACACAAAAAGGAATTCCCAAAATCGGTATTGGAGACAGGTGCTATTTTAAAAATACCATTGTTGATAAAAACTGCCGTATTGGTAATGATGTGCGCATTAACGGCGGCCAGCATCTTGCTAATACTGACCATGCTTTGTATGCAGTTAAGGATGGAATAGTGGTTTTAAAAAAGGGTGCTGTTCTACCGGATGGATTTGTAATTTAATTTTTCGAAGAACATCCTTAATAATGGATGTTTTTTTATGGCATTTTATAAATGTGTATTTTGTACACGAAATTTTAGAAATTTAAAACGATTGCTATGTCAGATTCAACGATGGTTAATAAGCCCAAACTTAGTCTTGTACAAATTATCAACATGAGTGTGGGCTTTTTTGGCATCCAGTTTGGATGGGATCTGCAACGAGCCAACATGGGGCCTATTTATGAACACCTTCATGCAAGCGCTGATAAAATACCGTTACTGTTTCTTGCTGCTCCATTAACCGGTTTGCTGGTGCAGCCTGTTATTGGTTACATGAGCGACCGCACCTGGCATCCGGTTTACGGCAGAAGGCGGCCTTATTTTTTAGTGGGTGCTATCATGAGTTCTATTGCTTTGATTTTTATGCCGCATAGCCCGGTATTGTGGGTAGCTGCCGGTTTACTTTGGGTAATGGATGTTTTTGGAAACGTAGCAATGGAACCTTTCAGAGCATTTGTTGCAGATAAATTAAATGAAGAGCAAATGACTCAGGGATTCGTAATGCAAAGCCTGATGATTGGCCTTGGCGGCTGTATTGCTTCTGCCTTACCCTGGATGATGACCAACCTTTTTCATCAAAGCGAAACTGCTGCCAGCGGTATTATTCCCGATAATGTGAAATGGAGTTTTTACATTGGTTCCTTTTTCTTTCTTGCATCGGTTTTGTACACCGTACTTACATCAAAAGAATATCCGCCGGAAGATATTTCCTTTAAAGAAAAAGTAGAAGAATCCAACAAAGGTTTTGGAGGTGGCCTAAGAGAAATTATTCATGCAATTAAAAATATGCCGCAACGCATGAAGGTATTATCTGCCGTTCAGTTTTTTACCTGGCCGGGATTATTTTTAATGTGGTTCTACTATAATTCAGCTGTTGCAAGAAATATTTTTCATGCCAGCAGCGAAACAGATCCATTGTATGGGCAGGGTACCAATTTTGGTGGACTCACATTAGCATATTACAACATCATCACTTTTTTATTTGCTTTTGTATTGCCTTTCATTGCAGGTAAATTAGGACGGAAACTAACGCATTCACTTTGCCTTTTTTGTGGTGCCATCGGACTGATCAGTGTAGCTTTTGTAGAAAATAAATATATGCTGTTTGGCTGTATGACGGGTGTTGGTATAGCATGGGCAAGTATTCTTTCTATGCCTTATGCTATGCTTGGTGGCGTGTTGCCGGCCGGTAAAATTGGTGTGTACATGGGCATCTTCAACTTCTTTATTGTATTGCCCGAAATTATGGCCAGTCTTGGTTTTGGGTGGATCATGAAAAATGTATTGCACAACGACCGTTTGCTGGCCGTACAAATTGGTGGTGGGTTGATGATCATTGCAGGAATAATCTGCTATTTGTTTGTAAAAGAAAATGATGATAAATGATGAAGAAATTTTTTAAAAAAAATATTGCTGTTTTTTTATTGCTGCAATATTGCATTTGCTTTTCAACAAGTGCACAGATAAATGCAAAATGTTATCCAACCAATTGGTGGGCCGGTATGAAGTGGAACAAAGTGCAGCTGATGTTGCATGCGGATAGTAGTTTTTCGTTTACTGATAAATTCTCACTGAGTATTAATTACCCTGGTATTAAAGTAGTAAAAATTAATAAAGTTGAGAATAAACATTATGTGTTTGTAGATATATTGATTGCTCCAAACACCAGGGCTGGCAAGGCTATCATCAATGTAAATACGACTATTAAAACCAACACTTTTAAAATTCCTTTTGAAATAAAAGACAGACGAAAAGGCAGAGGAATAAATTTTGCACAAGGCGTTACTGCAAAAGATTTTATCTATCTCGTATTGCCTGATCGGTTTAGCAATGGTGATCCATCCAACGATCGGGTGCCCGGAATGAGGGATCAATCTTTAAATAGAGACACTGTTTTTAACCGGCATGGAGGCGATTTAAAAGGTATTCAAAATCACCTGGATTACATACAAAACTTAGGAGTTACAACCATTTGGCTTAATCCTGTTTTAGAAAATGATCGTTTTGAAAGAACCGAACACGGATACGCTTTTACAGATCATTACAAAATAGACAGAAGACTCGGCGGAGAAAAAGCCTACCAGGACTTAATAGATGCATCACATAAAAAAGGATTGAAAATTATTCAGGATGCTGTTTACAATCATGTGGATGAAAGTCATATTACCGTATTAGATATGCCAACGAAAGATTGGCTCAATACCTGGCCAACTTTTACAAAAACAACCTATAAGGACCAGGTAGCATTTGACCCATACGCAAGTGCAATTGATAAAAAAAAATTGGTAGACGGTTGGCAAACATCCCAGATGCCAGATCTTAACCAAAACAATCCTTTTGTTGCCAACTATTTAATTCAACATGCACTTTGGACTGTTGAAGAATTTGGAATTGATGGATGGCGTGTTGATACGTATGCCTATAATGATTTAGGATTTATGAATCGTTGTAACGACGCTCTTACCGGTGAATATCCCGCATTAACCATATTTGGTGAAACCTGGTATCATGGCGTGCCTAACCAGGCTTATTTTGTACAAAATAATTTGAAGCATCCTGCAAGTAATCTGGGCGGGGCCACGGATTTTCAGACCTTGTGGGGCATACAAGATGCTATGACAAAAGATTTTGGCTGGACTGACGGAGTTAATAAATTATACACCACATTGGCGCAAGATTTTTTATACAAGGACCCCACCAGGAATGTTTTGTTTTTAGATAACCATGATATTGCCAGGTTTTTTTCTGTTGTAAATGAAAACGTAGATAAGTACAAGTCCTCTCTCAGTTGGTTATTTACCTGCCGGGGAATTCCTCAAATGTATTATGCATCTGAGTTAGCAACAACGGGCATTACCAGCCCAAGTGATGGCTATGTCAGGCTTGACTTTCCTGGCGGATGGGAAGGAGACAAAGTGAATAAATTTGAAGCTTCTGGCAGAACAGAAAAAGACAATGATATCTGGAATCATGTATTTGCTTTAGCCAACTTCAGAAAAAATTCTTCTGCATTAACAACCGGTAAACTGATGCAGTATGTACCGCAAAATGATGGTGTGTACGTATATTTTAGATATGATGCCCGGCAAACCGTAATGGTTGTGATGAATACTGCAAAGACGGATAAAGTAATTTCCTTTGGCGACTATGCCGAGAGAACAAAAGGGTTTACTCAATACACTAATATAGTTACAAAAGAAAAATCTGCAACGGGTAATTTTACTTTGGGCAGTTATAAAACTGTAGTATTGGAATTGACTAAATAATTTTAATAAAAATGTATCTACTTGGTTTAATATTTAGGTCTTCTTCTAAACCCCTAAACCCTCTAAACGTACACCAGAGAATCACTTAACAAGATTCAAATAATAAACTATTACTATGGCATATTGGTTAGTAAAATCCGAACCATTTAAATATAGTTGGGATCAGTTTGTAAAAGATAAAAAAACATTTTGGGATGGTGTAAGAAATTATGGCGCCAGAAATAATTTAAAGGCAATGAAGAAAGGGGACGAGGTATTATTCTATCATAGCAATGAAGGAGTAGAGATTGTCGGCATTGCTAAAGTTGCCAAAGAATTTTATCAGGATCCTACAACAGAGGAAGAAGCCTGGGTTGTGGTAGATTTAAAACCTGTAAGGAAATTAAAAAAATCTGTATCGTTGGATGTAATTAAAAAAGACGGCAGGCTGGCAAATATGGACCTTGTAAGATTGGGAAGGTTGAGTGTACAAACGGTGAAAGAAGATGAATGGAAAATTGTAATGGAATTGGCAGGGGAGAAGAACAAATAAAATTGTAGCAGCTGATTTTTAAAAGAGCTTGGCTTTAGTTTTCATTTAACAGTTTAGGGAGGTTTCTTTTTTTGTGCATTTTGTATCAATGGGCATCTATAATCTTAAACCATTGTTATGAACAGCAAATTAATTTTATCCATTCTGTTTTCTGTTGCGCTTTTATTTTCATGCAACCGTTCTTCCAAAGAAAGTATTTTACAGGATACTAAATTGGAAAATATCCAGCAGGCTCCAACGCCTTCCGGCGGTACTAATGCAGCATTTGAGCATGAGCAAATTCCATTACAAAAAATTAAACAGCCATTTGCAGATTCAACTGCTGCAAAAAATACGGTTCAATCAAATGCCTCCATTGATTGGGATAAAAAAATCATCAAAACAGCCACTTTAAAATTTGAGGTTAAGGACTTTAAAAATTACACTTCCACGGTTTATAAAACTGTAAAACAATACGGTGGCTACATTGCACAGGAAGAGCAAAATCTTACCGATGAAAAACTAGAAACTACCATCTCCATTAAGGTTCCGGTGGATCAGTTTGAAAACATTATGAACCAGTTGCCTGCCGGTGATGCAAAAGTGATTGAACGGAAAATTACTACAGATGATGTAACCGGTGAAGTAATCGATATAAAAGCAAGATTAGAAGCTAAAAAGCAAATGAGGGAAAAGTACCTCGACTTTTTAAAACAGTCTAAAAACATGCAGGAAGTATTGCAGGTTCAGGCAGAAATAAATAACCTGCAGGAGGGCATGGAATCCGCTGCCGGAAGGGCAAATTTCCTTAACCACCAATCGTCAATGAGCACAATTCTGCTTACTTTTTTTCAACCTTTAGAAGGGTTTAAGCCCGGTGATGGTGCACCAACTTTTATTAGTAGAATTGTTGCTGCATTAAAATCCGGTGGCAGTTGGATAACTGACATCTTAATTGGATTGGTTACACTATGGCCATTATTGTTATTATTTCCATTGGCCATTTTCCTTTTTAAAAAAATATTTCCTACCAAAATCAAGCAGCCCGTTTCGTAAATTTGTAACATGAATAAGCAACACATCGTAGTATTAACTGGTGCCGGCATTAGTGCTGAAAGTGGATTGAAAACATTTAGAGATAGTGATGGATTGTGGAATGGATATGATGTGTACGATGTAGCCACACCCGGTGCCTGGAAACGTAACCCTCAATTGGTGACTGAATTCTATAATGCCAGGAGAAAGGATGTTGCCGCTGCTGAACCAAATGCTGCTCATTTTGGCCTTGCTGAATTAGAAAAAGATTTTGACGTTACCATCATCACTCAAAACATAGATGACCTGCATGAGCGTGCTGGCTCTACCAATATAATTCACCTGCACGGCGAAATTTTTAAAATGCGGAGCGAAGCAGATGAAGAGCTGATTTATGAAATAAGAGACGATATAAAATTGGGCGACCTGGCAGTAGATGGAGCTCAACTAAGGCCACACATTGTTTGGTTTGAAGAACCTGTACCAATGATAGAAATAGCAGTAAAAAAAATGACTGATTGTGATTTTTTTGTGGTGGTAGGTACTTCTTTACAGGTTTACCCGGCAGCATCTTTATTACATTATGCCCCGCCATATTTACCCAAATTTATCATTGATAAAAAAATACCAGATGTAAAAAAATCTGATACCCTCACCCTGATTGAATTGCCAGCTACAGAAGGAGTGAAGGAGTTACAAAAAATATTGAAGAGTTGTATTTCCAGATAAAATTCGATAGCTGCTGTTAATTCAACTGCGGTTACATCAGGTATTTTTTAATAAAGGCTTCCGGCTTCAATATTTCTACAGCAGAGAAATAAAAATCATTTACATCATTGGTAACGATAACGGTGCAATAGCTGTTTATTGCTGAATAGTATTGGATGCCATCTTCAAAATCATGTATTTTTTTATTCTGAAGAGAAGATAAAACATCTTGTTGTCCGGTTTGGGAAATTGACATTTTCTCTGCTAAAAGTTCAATCTTTTTCTTTGCCAGTTCCGTACCACTTTTTTTTTCTGAAAAATAAAAGGCAATCGCTAGTGCAAGGGGAGACGTATATACAGAGAATTTTTTATTGTCTACCAAACTCAATATTCTGGAAGTGTAGGTGAATAAAGGGAATTCTTTATTGAGTATGGAAACTATAATATTGGCATCTAAAAAAAGTTTCATTTTTTAGATTTATAGTACGTGGCTTTTAAATCTTTATTGCTTCTTGCTTTTGTCTCGTACTCAACAGGACCTTCAGCTACCATATTTACCCAATCTGAAATAGGCAGGTCTTCAATTGTTTTATAGTTTTTGGTAGTCATATTGCGATATACAAATTCTGTAAGCCTGGAGAGGCTTATATTGTTATCATCTGCAAATTTTTTGGCTTTGCTGATAACGTCCTGATCGAAGCTGAGTGTTATTTTAGCATCCATAATTTAAATTTATACGACAAAATTAAAAAATTTATACGTATAAAATAAATTATTTTTTTATTTCCATAAAAGTTATTCCGTGATTCTCCAATTCTTTTAAAACCGGCAAGTAAATTTCTTTGCTGATGGGTATGTGTAAGCCACGTTGGGTAAAGGTTCCATCCAAAATAAATTTGGCAGCAATGCCCAATGGCAGGCCTACTGTTTTAGCCATAGCAGTTCTTAAATTGTCTGTTCCTTTTACCACCAGGCTGCTTTCAACAGCGCTTCCGTCATATTCAATTTCATGCAACATTACAATCATGTCTTTATCGGTTGGCTCCATCTCAAGTTTTGTTTCAACCAGGTATTGTAAAACATCAGCGCTGCTTTTTGCTGTAGCGGGAACAGGCAGTTCATCAAATAATCCCAGGTATTCCAATAATGATTTGTTCTCATCATTTACAAAAGGAATGATTGGTTGAGACCATTTTTTAAATGTTAGTGTTCCAGTATCTATCTGGTTAGCCTCATCAGCAAGACCAGCTTTTGCAATGGCGTTCCATCCATTGCAATAAACAGGGTAGCGGAGGGTCGTCCTAATAAAAGTGGTAGCAGTCTCTAATTTATATATTGGAATGTAGCCTAAAGAATCTCTGTTTGGATAATAAGCCAGTTTGTCTAGGCCATCAATTGTAACTTCCTTACAATCAGAAAATAAATTAAGGTAATCCTCATTTTCTATTTTTGTATTTTCTTTGTAAGTAGCACCTGCTTTACCCGCCAGTACTACATTTCGGGGGTTCCAACTTATTTTATAATGCCATGGGTTGTTATCACTTTCAGGCGCAATCAATCCGCCGCAATGGCTCTTAAAACTGGTAATGGTTTTTTCTGATGCATGAATTTCGTCAATCAGTTTCATGGCACTCATGTGGTCAATGCCCGGGTCTAAACCCATCTCACATAAAAAAAGTAGCTTCCTGTCTCTTATTTCATTGGCCAGACTTTTCATGTTGCTATCCAGATAACTCGCCGTCAGCAAATGCTTTCTGTTTTCTACACAATCCTTAGCAACCAGAAAGTGAAGTGCAGGGGGCAACATCGAAATTACTACATGCGCTCTCTGAATAAGTGCATCTCTTTTTTCATCATTGGCAATATCAACCTGCACCGCTTCGGCAAAAGCAGAATTGTTTGTTTTAGTCAATATCTGTTCTTTATTGGCATCTGCAATAATAAATTTCCAGTTATTAGCGGCAGATTCAGCAATTAGATAGTCAATTAATACAGTAGCAGATTTTCCTGCTCCAAAAAGTAATATGGTTTTCACAATCGTATTTTTTAATTAATGTGGCAAGATATTCTTTAGTTGGCTTAATCTAATCTATAAAGAAATATTTATCGGCTACTTTGCTTTTTATAAAATTATACTGCCTTTTTTCATCCAAAAAATAAAAAAAATGTTCTCCACAAAGGCTTAAAAAATGTGTACAAAAACCATCATAAAATCCCCTGTTTTAAACTGTAAATCCGCCTAAAATCGGTACATTCGCACACTTTTAAACATTATGGAAAATAACGAAGAATTAAACGATGGTATGCTACCTCCAAATGATGGTGGTAATGCCAGCAACAGGGGCAGAATCATTCCTGTAAATATTGAAGAGCAGATGAAAACTTCCTACATAGATTACTCCATGAGTGTAATTGTAGGTCGTGCTTTACCGGATGTAAGGGATGGACTAAAACCTGTTCACCGAAGGGTGCTTTTCGGTATGAATGAACTGAGCAATTACAGCAACAAACCTTATAAAAAAAGTGCACGTATTGTAGGAGAGGTGATGGGTAAGTTTCACCCACACGGTGATGCGTCCATTTACGATACTATGGTGCGTATGGCCCAGCATTGGAGCATGCGGTATACCATGATTGACGGGCAAGGTAACTTTGGTAGCCAGGATGGAGATCCACCGGCAGCTATGCGTTATACGGAGGTTCGTATGCACAAATTTGCCGAAGCAATGTTGGAGGATATTGAAAAAGAAACAGTTGATCTTCAGCTGAATTTTGATGATTCGTTGAAAGAACCCACGGTTTTACCAACCCGTATTCCCCAATTATTGTTAAATGGAGCAAGTGGTATTGCCGTAGGGATGGCAACCAATATGATGCCGCACAACCTTAGTGAAGTGATTGATGCATGTGTTGCGTACGTAGATAACAAGGAAATAACCATTGATGAACTAATTGAGCATGTAAAAGGCCCTGATTTTCCAACGGGCGGTATTATTTATGGCTTCGAAGGAATTAAAGCAGGTTTCCACACAGGCCGGGGCAGGGTTGTTTTGCGTGGTAAAGTAAATGTGGAAACACAAAAAAATGGCAGGGAAAAAGTAATTATTTACGAAACACCTTACCAGGTAAACAGAGATACCCTTACTGCAAGAATCGGTGAACTAATTAACGACAAGCAAATTGAAGGTATTGCGGATGTTAACAATGAAAGCAACAACAAAGAAGGTACAAGAATAGTAATTGATCTTAAAAAAGATGTGGTTGCGCAAGTGGTTATCAACCAGTTGTACAAGCAAACAGAACTTCAAACTTCTTACGGTATCAATAACGTAGCTCTTGTAAGAGGCAGGCCAAGAACCCTGAATTTAAAAGATCTAATCAGTGAATTTATTTTATTCAGACATGAGGTTGTTGTAAGAAGAACCCAGTTTGAATTACGCAAAGCACAGGAAAGGGCACATATTTTAGAAGGCTACATCATCGCATTGGATAATTTGGATGCGGTTATCAAACTCATCAGGGAATCATCTACACCGGGTATTGCACAGGAGGGATTGATCAGTAATTTCGGCATGAGCGAAATACAGGCCAAAGCCGTGTTGGAGCTGCGTTTGCAAAGGCTTACCGGAATGGAGATTGATAAAATCAGGGAGGAACATGCAGCAATAATGAAAGAGATTGAACACCTGAAAGCAATTTTGGCCAACGAAGGTATGCGCTATGATATCATTAAAACTGAGCTTGCTGAAGTAAAAGCCAAATTTGGTGATGCCCGTAAAACAGAAATTGTTTATGTAGGAAACGAAATAAATATGCTTGATTTAATTGAAGATGAAGATGTGGTGGTTACCATTTCTCACCTCGGTTATATCAAACGCACTTCTGCAGATGAATACCGGCAACAACGTCGAGGTGGCAGGGGCGCAAAAGGTAGCAGTACCCGCCAAGAAGATTATATTGAACATCTTTTTGTAGCATCTACCCACCACACGTTGCTTTTCTTTACTGAAAAAGGAAGGTGTTTTTGGTTGAAAGTGTATGAAATTCCTGAAGGTGATAAAACAAGCAAAGGACGTGCTTTGCAGAACATGATTCAGATTCCGCAGGATGATAAAGTACGGGCCATCATTGATGTGAAAAATTTTAGTGATGAAGAATACCTTAAAAGTCATTACATCGTACTATGTACCAAGAAGGGAATTATCAAAAAAACTGATCTGGAAGATTTCAGTCGCCCAAGACAAAATGGTATCAACGCTATTAATATTTTAGAAGGCGATCAGTTATTAGAAGCCAAACTGACCGACGGAAATTCTGAAATAATGCTGGCAGTTAAAAGTGGACGTGCCATTCGTTTTGCTGAAGAAAAAGTACGATCTACCGGTCGTGGTGGTATTGGGGTTTATGGAATTGAAGTAGATGATGCCAATGATGAAGTGGTGGGGATGGTTTGTGTAAACCGGGAAGATAAAACCCGTACCATACTGGTGGTGAGTGAAAAAGGCTACGGTAAACGTACCTTCTTAAATGATCCGGAAACCAACGAACCTAATTACAGGGTTACCAACAGGGGTGGAAAGGGTGTTAAGACAATTAACGTAACTGAAAAAACCGGTTCACTGGTAGGTTTATTGGATGTAACTGAAAAGGAAGATTTAATGATTACCTGTGTAAGCGGCGTAACCATCCGTATGAGTGTATCAAGTGTTAGCGAGCAGGGCAGGGCAACACAGGGAGTAAAATTGATAAGGGTTGATGAAGGAGATGCTATTGCAGCGATCACTAAACTAGACGAACAGGAAGAAGTAATTGTTGCTGAACAAAATCCTGATATCATTTTACCTGAGACTGAAGCAGGTGCTGATAAAGATGCAACAACTGAAGAATCAACCGATCCGACACCGGTAACCGAATAGATTTATTTTATTTATTGATTTTAATAGGACAGGCTACTTTTTTGGTAGCCTGTTTTTTTATGTGGATAATTTTAAAACCTAGTTTGGATAATACAGTAAACGAGGCAAGCAAAACCAACAAATAAAGATTGAAATAACGATAAATATTCTACTTAACATAATATTAATTATAGGCTAAACAAATTACCTAATTATTTGCTAGTCAGCAATATGTATTCTGTATATTAATTTAACATCATTTTCGAAATATAGTCATTCAATAAATTGACTAACAAAATCAATTGCGTAAATCAAATGTTCAGGGCTTCCATTCTTTTTCCTCTTTAAGTTTTATTGCCCATGGACCATTGCCAACAATTAAAAAATAAATCAGCAACAGTAAAATTAAAACAGATAAAAACAACTCCGAATATGGTCTGAAAACATCACTGGCGGAATTAATGAAAATAATTGCTCCCAGCATTATCGGAATCTGAATGAGGCAGGCAAATCTGGTTAAAAAGCCTACTACCATTAACATGCCACCAAGTATATGGGCGAAAACCACATAATGGCTTAAAATAATTACAGCAAAGGCACCGAAAGATGTTTTGGTAGAAAGCGGACCAGTTACAAGACTCATATTTTGCAGAAAAGCAATTCCTGTATAACAGAGAAAAATTCCCAGCATAATGCGAATAATGTCGAGCCATTTGGGATGATGGGCATCACCCCAATGTTCAAATTTGTGCAGGATATCCATTTTTTAAAAGTTTAAGTGTAATAAAAAAAAGAACTCTTACTAATTTACTTCTAATTTTACCGAAATGCAAGAACAAAATATTTCCACAGAAACAATACTGGCCGGTTTAAAAATTGAGGCCTTAAATGAAATGCAGCTGGCTGCAATTGAAACCGTTAAAGAAAATAATCATGTACAGATAATTTCTCCAACCGGCTCCGGTAAAACCCTGGCCTTTCTGCTACCGCTGGCGCAGTTATTAAAGCCCGAGGTTAAAAACGTACAGGCGTTGATATTGGTGCCATCAAGAGAACTTGCTTTACAAATTGACGAAGTGTTCAGGAAAATGTCAACCGGCTACAAAGTAACCTGCTGTTATGGTGGCCATAAAAGAGAGATCGAGGAAAAAAACCTGGTGCAGGCTCCTGCAGTAATAATCGGCACAGCCGGTCGAATTGCGGATCACCTTAGAAGGAATAATTTTTCTACAGAATTAATTAATACTTTAATATTAGATGAATTTGATAAGTCGTTGGAATTAGGCTTTTTAGAGGAAATGACATTTATTGTAAAGTCACTTACTTCTGTAAATAAAAAGATTTTAACCTCAGCTACGGAGGCGGCTTCCATACCCGATTTCATCGGTTTTAACAATCCGGTTCAGTTGAGTTTCACTAATACTATTTTAATTGAAAAAGATGTTTATGATTCGCTAGTAATCATCGAGTTAAAATCTGATTTAAAAGAAAAGTTCGATATTTTTTTCAGATTCATTTGTCATATCAATAATAAGTCGGCCATTGTATTTTGCAACCACCGGGATACAGTTGAGCAGGCAAGCAATTATTTAAAAGAGCAAGGCATTGTGACTGTTTTTTACCATGGTGGTATGGAGCAACAGGAAAGAGAAAGTGCGCTTGCCAAATTTAAAAACGGCAGTTCGTCCATATTAATCACCACCGATTTAGCGTCAAGAGGTTTGGATATTCCGGATATAAAATACGTGGTGCATTACGATTTGCCTCCAACCGAAGCCATTTACACCCACCGTAATGGCAGAACTGCCCGTATGGAAGCTGGCGGAAAAGTAGTTTTAATTGTTGGAAAGGGAGAATACAGACCAACTTACATCAACAATGAAGTGTCGGATTTAATCCTTCCGGAAGATACCGAGTTGCCTGAAAAACCCAAATGGTCAACTTTATTTATTGCTGCCGGCAAAAAAGACAAAGTAAATAAAATAGATATTGTAGGGTTTCTATCTAAAATAGGACAACTTAAACAGGAAGAAATCGGCTTAATTGAAGTAAAAGACTTTTTCTCTTTTGTGGCTGTTAGAAAATTAAAGGTCGGTGCTGCTATGGAATTGATCAAGAACGAAAAGATCAAGGGCAAAAAGGTGAAGATTGATTTAGCGAAATAATGGTGCTCTATTAATGATTTGATGACCATCCGCTAAACCAAAATATGTGCCGAGCCTACGGCTCTCTTATACTTGAGTGCTTAAAGTGCAACGGGTTAAAACCCATTGTTACAAAATCGAAGCGAGCCTAGGGCTCTACAGTAGATTTCTGACGCCTCTGCATTAATATATTTTAAGTGAATTTCCATTCTGTAATTTGTTCTAAAGAGGCGTAGCCTCGGACCATTTTGTAACAATGGGTTTCAACCCATTGACTCGAGTTTGGTTATCTCCTGATATAAAATATTGGGTTTAAGGTGTCAATTATTGGATTAATGGCGTTTATGATTTGGCGTTGTTTTACTATGAAGTCGGAGAAAGATTTGCCGAGTTTTTCAAATACGTAGCATCCTCT
>JBBQEA010000018.1:0-35302 GCA_038320245.1 Chitinophagales bacterium
GAAATTCATTCAAACACTGAAAAATATCTGGAGCATTGAAGAGCTGCGGAAGAAGATAATTTTTACCTTATTGTTAATTTTTATTTATCGGCTGGGTTCATTTATTGTATTGCCAGGTATCGATCCAAATAAATTAGAAAACCTTGCCAATAGTAGCAAAGGTGGTATGCTTGGTTTGTTGGATGCTTTTGTGGGAGGTGCTTTTCATAAAGCGTCCATTTTAGCATTGGGTATCATGCCATACATTTCTGCTTCAATCTTTATGCAGTTGATGACCATTTTAGTTCCGCAAATGCAGAAAGTACAAAAGGAAGGGGAAAGCGGTAGAAAAAAGATAAATCAATGGACACGTTATCTAACAGTTATTGTTACGGCGTTTCAGGCAGCAGCTTATATTGGCTTTTTAAAGAGCCAGGGTAATGCAGAAGCGCTGATTCCGTCTTATCTTCCCTATTTTGTTTTGTCAACTGTTATAATTTTAACCGTGGGTACATTATTTGTAATGTGGCTGGGTGAAAAAATTACAGATAAGGGGCTTGGTAATGGTACTTCTATTATCATTATGATGGGGATTTTAGCAAGGCTTCCCGAAGCTTTTATACAGGAGTGGACATCAAGAGCTACCAAAGGTGGTGGTGGTTTATTAATTTTCCTTATTGAGATCGCTTTCTTAATCGCCATAATTATGGGACTTGTGTTGCTTATACAGGGAACCAGAAGAGTACCGGTAAATTATGCTAAACAAATTGTTGGTAACAGGCAGTTTGGTGGTGCAAGAAATTTCCTTCCTTTAAAGGTTAATGCAGCTGGTGTAATGCCAATCATATTTGCTCAGGCGATTTTGTTTCTACCAACTATTTTTTCCGGTTTCACTGGTGGTGGATGGGCAAAATACTTTACGGATCATAAGAATTTGGTGTATATGATTGTTTACTCGATTTGTGTAGTTGCTTTTACATTCTTATATACAGCTTTAATTTTTAATCCAAAGCAAATGGCCGAGGATCTTAAAAGAAATAACGGTTTTATTCCTGGTGTAAAACCGGGTCAGCCAACTGCAGATTATATAGGAACTATCATGGACAGAATCACTTTACCAGGGGCAATTTTATTAGCCTTCGTGGGTATTTTACCAGGTATATTCGAATTAGTTTTTAAAACCCAGCAAAGTTTTTCAACGTTCTACGGTGGTACTTCGTTATTAATTATGGTAGGTGTGGTGTTGGATACATTGCAACAAATAGAAACTCAGTTGTTAATGCGCCAGTACGATGGCTTAATGAGTAGCGGCAGGGTTCAGGGAAGGCAAACTGCAACAAGCGGAATTTAGTTGAGTGCTTTATGTAAAGCAGAGCATTGGTATAAATAAGATCATTAAATTTTGTAAACCCTGACATAACAGTCGGGGTTTATTTTATTTCAATATTGTAGCTATTAAAATTCTTCTATATCGAAGACATGCAAATATGATTCATTATAAAACAAAACAAGAGGTTGAATTAATGCGTATAAGCAACCAGTTGGTAGGTAAAACCCTGGCTGTAGTTGCTGCCGCAATAAGACCCGGCATTTCCACTGCTGTTTTAAATCAACTGGCAGAAGATTTTATCAGAAGCAACGATGCCACACCTTCTTTTAAAGGCTACGGTAATCCTGCATTTCCTTTTGCATGCTGTATGTCTGTAAACGATGCGGTTGTTCACGGTTTTCCTACTAAAGATGTTCTGAAAGATGGTGATCTTGTATCTGTAGATATAGGGGCTTTCAAAGGTGGATTTCATGGCGATAGTGCCTACACTTTTGCAATTGGCAATATCAGCGATGAAGCAAAAAAATTATTAAAAGTTACTAAAGAATCACTTTATAAGGGCATAGAAAAAGCTGTTCATGGCAATAGGGTGGGTGATATTGGTTATGCTATTCAGTGGCATACGGAGAGAGAAAATGGCTATGGTGTTGTTAGGGACCTTGTTGGCCATGGCGTTGGCAGACATCTACATGAAGAACCGCAAGTGCCCAATTATGGTAAACGTGGCAGTGGTGCCAAGCTAAGGGAGTTTATGACCATCGCCATAGAGCCGATGATAAATCTGGGTACCAAGAATGTTTTTCATGATAAAGATGGATGGACAATTCGCACAGATGATGGAAAGCCTTCCGCACACTTTGAGCATTCCGTATGTATTCAAAGGGGCAAAGCTGATATTCTTTCTTCTTTCATAGAAATTGAAGCTGCAGAAAAAGCGAATGCTGAGCTTTGCTGGGATTATTGATTATAGCTGCATAAAATTTTAAGGTATTTATAAAAAAACGCTCCATTTATATGGAGCGTTTTTTTTATAAAATTATTATTTTTAATCCACTATCCAAATAGTCCGCTTTTTTTGAATTCTCGTACACCTTCACCAATTTTAAATCCATTGTGATATACTTCTATTTTATAGTTGCCTATCTGGAAAGGAGTATTTTGTTTCCAGTCAAAACTAACCGTTTGGCGTTGACCCTGTGTGTAGTTAATTTCAACTTTTTGTGTAAATGTTTTTTCACCGTCTTCTCTTGTGGTAAAAATACCTGATCCAAGAGCTTCTACCGCAACAGGTTTACCGTCCGGGCCAGTGATACAAACATACAAGTCTTTAGGCCCCGAAGCTGCAATGCGATTTTCATCAATTACAAATGATATTCTTAATTTATCTACTTTTTTTGCCTTGGTTGTTTCTTTTTCTTTTCCACTGTTTTTCTGATCAATACCAACAATATTGAAACCGCCAACATGTAGGGTAGAGCCAACATCAATTACGTCTTCCCTTTTTTTAATCTCTGTTTTCGCTGAATCTAGATTTTTTTGGACAAAGTCTCTTTGCTGTGTTACAGCCTGTTTTTCTACAGTAAGCTGTTGGTTTTGGCCTTTCAGCTCTTCAATTTGTACTTTGTATGATTCTATGTCAGTATTTAAAGAGGCAATCATCGACTTAGCCTGTGCAAGCTCTTCTTTGGTAGCATTTGATTTGGAAAGTATTGCTTGAATTTTACCTCTTTTTTCTGCAATATCCCTGTCTTTGGCAGTTATTGCACTATCTTTTTTTGCATTAGATGTTTTCAATACATCGTACCGCATGGTTGCTTCGTCCAATAAATTTTTGAGGGTGTCTTTTTCAGAAACCGCTGATGCGTATTGTACATCTTTCTGTTGAATGGTTTCTGTTACTTTGTTTTTGTCCCAGATTATATAACCCCAGGTGCCTAATAATACAATTACGAGTCCGATTGTTAAAAAAAATCTCCAGTCCGTTTTTGGGGCTTGTGGCGGTGTGGAAGGTTGTGGTGTTGCTGAAGGGAAATTTTCAAATGCCATGTTGATTTGTTTTTCTTTTTTATTAATGGGTTAATTTAATGAAGACAGCCGAACCAAAAAATGAAAGTTGCAATATGTTGATTCAATCGCTTGTGTTGTTCAATTTCCAAAATCATGCCAATTGAATTAATTGTTTTATTAATATCCGTTTAAGTTTGCAACAACTAACATCAATTTACACTTAAAATTATCCTTTATTTATGATACGTACAATATTGCTTTTGCTGTTTTCAAATATTTTTATGACAATTGCATGGTATGGTCATTTAAAAAATAACAGTCTCCCTCTATGGAAAGCCATTGTTATAAGTTGGGGTATTGCATTTTTTGAGTATTGCCTGATGGTGCCAGCCAATCGCATTGGCTATTTAAATGGCATTAATGCTTTTCAATTAAAAATGACTCAGGAAGTAATTACGTTGATTGTTTTTGCAGTATTTGCAGTGCTATATCTTAGGGAACCATTTCACTGGAAATATCTCGTAAGTTTTGCTTTTTTATTGGGAGCCGTATATTTTATGTTTAAAAAATAGCGGGCAAAATTCTCTACACTAGCTCAACATGTCATGAATTAGTATACTGCGTGTTGATGGTCTTTTGTTTTATTTTTTGAAAAGCTGATAGTTGCTTATTTGATGGATTACTGCGATATACTATTAATCATTGAATATTGCAATAAAGAGCATACTATTTATTATGCCCTAACAGCCCTTGCTAACATTGCATTCAGTTAATTGCTAATTTACCAATTTTGCCTCCGGTTCCGGCAAGGAAAACTGCTTTACCATTTTTTGCTTTTCTGCATACATGAAAACTTTCTTTGCTAATCCATTGCCAATTAGTACCCTCATCGTTACTTAAATCTATGCCACTAAGCCCACTGCAAATCCATTTTTTTTTATCTATATATTCTACACAACTCCTATAACCATGGGGTGCTGTTGCTGGGAGTCTCCAGGTATTTCCGCCATCCGTTGTAATAACACAATTGCCGGTGCTTGAATCTTTGGTATTGAAATCGCCTCCCACAACAATCATAATTTTTTTGTTTTTTATGGCAATGGAATTGGCTCCTGTTGATTGTTTTCCTTGTAGGACGGGTAAATCAATTTGTTTATTTTTTATCAGTAGCCTGCTACGCAAACCACCTGTTACAATCACTGCTTCCTGTTGGGTGAGCTTTCTTACATTAGTGCCACTACTCGCAAACATGGCCTCACCACTGTCGGTTAACGGATAGTTTGCAGCAGGAATATCTCTCCAGCTATTGCCACCATCAAATGTTCTGGCAATAAATAGTTTATTGTTAATAGGATCGCCTACTACAATACCACTGTTGATATTCCAGAATTCCATGGCATCTAAAAACATTCCCTTCGTCTTATTTTCATATACTATTTTCCACGTTTCGCCGGCATCAGTTGTGCGTAAAATATATGCCGGTTCTGCAACCCCCATTATCACAGCGCTTGTTTCGTCAAATGCCTCAATATCTCTGAAATCAGTTTTTTCAAAACCCTTTACTGTAATCCATTTCCATGTATGTCCGCTGTCCACACTTTTTCCTACCATACCATTGCTTCCGCTTACCCATATTACCCGGTCATCCACTACACTCAGCCCACGCAAAGAGGTCTTTTCACCAGAGGTTAATACAGTAATGCGTTGGGCATTTGTACTTAAATGATTGAACAGACATACAAGTATGAAAATTATTTTTCTGGTATTCAACAGCATAAGTGATTTTTGCATCCAAGATAAAGAATTTACACGGAGGAAAGAGTTAAGTAGGTAGTACTTGGTATTTAGTATTTAGTATTGAGAACTTAGGATTGAGTATTGAGTACCTAGTATTGAGTACTTAGTATTGAGTATAAAGATTGAAAGGTTGACCGTAAACTTTAAACTGAATCATTTGATTAAATTATCAGTTAGAAATAAAAAATATCAACTTTCAATTAATCAACTATCAATTTTTCAATTATCAACTATCAATTAATTATCAACTATCAATTATTCAATTATCAATTCAACTACCATGGTACCATATTGGATGAGCAGAACAGCATTATTGCTGGGAGAAGAAAATATACTGAAACTTCAAACCAAAAATGTATTGGTAGTTGGGCTTGGTGGGGTAGGAGGGATATGTGCTGAAATGATTGCCCGTGCTGGCGTAGGCAAAATGACTATTGTTGATGGAGATGTTGTAGACTTAAGCAACTGCAACCGACAAATAGCAGCATTACACAGCAACGCATCAATGTACAAGGCACAGGTAATGGCGGACAGAATTAGAGATATCAATCCGGCGATAGAACTGCAGGTGCGGACTGATTTTTTAGAAACAGATAAAACAATAGCTGTTGTTGAAAATGGCCATTTTGATTATGCTGTTGATTGCATTGATACCTTAACGCCCAAAGTATGGCTGATGAAAACATGCATCGACCGGAATGTGCCGATAGTTAGTTCATTGGGATCCGGCGGAAGGGTAGATCCCAGCCAGGTACAAGTTGCAGATATTGCTGACAGTTATAATTGCAAACTTGCCCGGTATGTTCGAAAAAGATTACATGCAGTGGGTATTACAACCGGCGTAAAAGTGGTATTTAGTCCGGAAAATATTGACCAGGATAAAGTAGTGGTTACAGAAAAAGCTTATCCTAAAAAATCAATAATTGGTACCGTTTCTTATATGCCTGCTATTGTAGGTTGTATTACTGCAAGTGTTGTTATCAGGGATCTTTATGCAACTTCTTAGGTATTTTTAAAAGCTGTTTTTATTAAACTCATTAAATTTTGCTGATGATAAAACTGTATGTTTCCGCATAGCCCGTTTTGATAGTTGTATGGCAACAAAAAAAGAAATCAATGCCCCGCCCACATGCATCCAGCTGTTGCCAACAAATAAAAAGAAATCGAAAATGCCGTGAAAAAATACCGGCCAAAAAATTGCCTGTAACATATACCAGCCTCGTTTACCGCTGTTAAATTTTGCTAAGCCAATAAAATACCCCATTATTACAGCAAAGGTTGCATGGGCAGGTACCGATAAAAACATCCTCATAATTCCAGTGGCAAAACCATGTTGATAAACGTAACCAATATTTTCAAGAGTGGCAAAGCCCATCCCTGCCATCACAGCATATACAATACCATCAAAAGGATCGTTAAATGCTTTTTTACGATAGGCATAAAAACGTATCATGATAAATTTACTTAGCTCCTCACTTAGTGCAACTACGGCAAATGCAAAAAAGGCTATTTGCTGATAGCCTTTACCGATAATGCTTTCAAGGTTAATACCCGATAGCATTTGTATGATAACAGCTGGAATAGTACTTAACATACCCAATAAAAAACTAACCAGCAGCAGCCAGATTGGTTCTTTCTCCTGCTTATCTTTTAAATAAACAAAAAGACAGATGGCGATGCCGGGTGCTATAGAAAGTGCCAATAATTTCATAACAGTATTTTTGTATTACTTTTGAAAGTAGAAGCAAATTTTCTTATTACCAAAATAATTCCCTTTAAAAGGGTACATTGAATGAGTTATAACTACCTGCCATTAGACAAAACCGCTACCAATTTTCAACAAATAAAAAATTTATTGGCCTACAATCAATTGGTGTCAATCACCTTTGATGCACATCACCGCATTACGGAATGCAGGACATACCTCGATAAAAAGATTGAAGATGGGGAAGCTCTGTATTATGGCATCAATACAGGTTTTGGTTACCTTCAACATGTTCATATTGATAAAGCTCAGTTGCAGCAATTGCAGGTAAATTTAATAGAATCACATGCCTGTGGTTTAGGTGAAGAAGTGCCGGCAGAGATTGTAAAGCTCATGATAATGCTCAAAATAAAATCATTGAGTTATGGTCATTCGGGTATCCATATAGAAACGGTAAAGCGGTTGATGGAGATGCACAACCACAATGTATTGCCGGTTGTTTTTACGCAAGGTTCATTGGGCGCCTCCGGCGATTTGGCACCCTTAAGCCACTTAAGTTTACCCTTACTTGGGTTGGGAGAAGTTAACTTTGCAGGTAGAAAAATGCCTGCGGCAGATGCGCTGCAATCACTTGGATGGCAGCCACTACAATTGAAAAGTAAAGAAGGCCTTGCGTTAATAAATGGCACCCAATTTATGAGTGCATATGGCTTGCACAGCCTTGTACAAGCTGACAGACTTTTGAAATGGGCCGATTTAATTGCAGCTATTTCTTACGATGCTTTTGATTGTGTGGCAGAGCCATTGCATGAAAAAATACACTCCATCCGGCCACATAAAGGACAGGTGGATACTGCGGCCCAATTAAGGAAATACCTGGCGGGCAGCCAGATAGCCGACAAAGTAAAAGAACAGGTTCAGGACCCGTATTCCTTTCGCTGCATTCCCCAGGTACATGGCGCAAGCAAAGATGTATTTAATTACGTGCTGGATGTTTTTATCAAAGAAATTAATTCAGTTACCGATAATCCCAATATTTTTCCTGCGGATGATTTGATAGTAAGCGGTGGCAATTTTCATGGACAGCCATTGGCCATGTCGCTCGATTTTTTAGCTATTGCCATGAGTGAGATTGCAAATATTTCGGAGCGGCGTACTTACCAGCTTATCAGCGGACAACATGGACTTCCCATATTTCTGGTGCAGAATACAGGCTTACATTCCGGTTTAATGATTCCTCAATATACAGCAGCTGGTATTGTTAGTGAAAATAAACAACTGTGCACGCCGGCAAGCGTTGATTCCATTTCATCCAGCAATAATCAGGAAGATCATGTAAGTATGGGAGCAAATGCCGCCACCAAATGCAAACGGGTGATAGAAAATGTAGAGAAGGTGTTGGCCATAGAATTAATCACAGCTGTACAGGCGCTCACCTTTAGGCGGCCTTTAAAAAGTTCAGCTATTATTGAAGAAATTGTAGCGGCATTTCAGCAGCAAGTTCCATTTAATGATGCCGATCGTATCCTACACTATGATATGATAAAAGCAATTCTTTTTATTAAAAACCATCCATTGTAATTTATTTAAACCCATTTGTCAGCGGTTTTAAACTTTTGTTTTATTCTCCCCAAAAATCAGTTTCCCATCTATTATTTTCAGTTTGTGCACAATAAATTATTACAGCTGTTATAATATCAGCAAATGCAGACTTTAAAATCCCTGATTTAATTGGTAAAGTGTAATAAAATTTTTTATACATTTTGAGTAGTAGGATGGCTACACTGCATAGTTAAATTTTTATTTCCGCATGGTAAAATTGCCAGTGTAAGGGTAGTTTTTGCTACAAGGGTACAATTCAGTAAAGCGTTATCTGTATTGAGTTTTAGCGTTTTTATTCTAATCAAAATAAAGATTTGTAAAAAACTTTTCCTTTTTGTTTAATCTCCTTTTCTTCTATCAACTTCTTATAAAAATTATTTGCCCGATTCCTGGTGGTCAATATTGGTATTTGTGCTATACTAAATACCCTGTTTTACCGTTTTTAACAAGTACCCCCCACGAAAATGGTAGCAGCAAATACCAAAGCAACTATTCATTTAGTTAAAAAAGGTTTCCATCGCTATCAATACCAACAATATCAACGCAATAATTTAAATGGCGCTAGAAACAGCAATGCATCTGGAACAGTCATTAAAGATATAGATCAGAATTTTTAAGGTACTACTATGAAACCGATAATAAACCAAAAAAACTACTACATAAACTACCTGCTCACTTTCCTCTTAATTGCTTGCAGCAGTTGGGCATTAAGTCAGCCGGTGGCAAAATTTTCTGTAAATCAGGTAAGTGGTTGCTCTCCAATTTTGGTAAATTTTTCTGATAATTCAACTGGTAATCCAACGGAATGGAAATGGGATCTTGGTAATGGCACATTCTCCAATTTGCAAAATCCGTCAGCTACTTATTTTGCAGCTGGTTTTTATACCATTAAACTTTTGGTGAAGGCTGGTAATAACCAGGACTCTTTGGTAAGAACAAATTTGATACATGTTTTTGAACAGCCAATTGCAAATTTTAGTACAGTCAATACATCGGGTTGCAATCCATTTACAGCTGTTTTTGTAGATGAAAGTACCAGTAACAGTGGCAATATAACCAAAACACTTTGGGATTTTGGCGATGGAGTTTTATCCTCGGAGGCACAGCCTTCTCATACCTATACTTACATTGGCAATTATAATGTTACACTTAAGGTTAGTGATAACAATGGCTGTATAGCCTCATTAAGTAAGCCCGAATATATTAAAAACCACATCACCACGGCCGGATTTATTAGCAATGTATTTGGAACCTGTGTGCCTAACAAAATAGTTTTTCAAAATAAAGTGGTTAATGATGGTACTTTCACCAGCCAATGGGATTTTGGTGATGGTACCAGTTCAGCTTTAAGCAATCCAACCCATACTTATGCTTTGGGTGGAGACTATATTGTAAAACAGTTTATCCGCAGCCAATTCGGTTGTGTGGATTCTGTAATAAAAAATTTAACAGTTACAAATCCTGTGAGTGCTTTTTTTTCTGCTGATGTACTTGAAGGATGCAGGCCACCTCTAAAAACAACTTTTACCAATCAGCTTTTACCTGGCAACAATTATTCATGGACTTTTGGTGATAGTACAAAATCTACTGCTGCTAACCCTGTTCATCAGTATTCCGATACCGGAAATTTTACTGTAAAACTTATTGTTAGAAACAATAATGGTTGTATAGATTCCTCCAAAAGAATTGGTTATGTAATGATTCACAAACCATTTATATATTTTGATAACCTGCCCGATAGTGGCTGCATGGCGTTTACAAAATCATTAACGGCCTTAGTAAATTCAAGTGAAGTTGTAACAGGCTACACATGGAATTTTGGTGATGGTACCAGCAGTTCAGAAGCTGCACCCACTCACACTTTCAACAATTCCGGTTATTATACTATTTCATTAATTGGTACTACAGCAACGGGTTGCAGCGATACCGCAATACTGCCCAGGGCCATTAAAGTAAATACCCTTCCCCGTGCTGCGTTTTCTGCCAGCGTGAACAATAGTTGTGCCAGCACACCTATTACTTTTACCAATCTCTCTACAGGGGGAGCAACCACCTGGACATGGGATTTTGGAGACAATAGTCTTGGTTATGAGTTTGAGCCAATTCATATATACAAAGACACCGGCTGGATGACGGTTCAATTAATTGCAATGAATGGCGGATGTGCAGATACTGCCAGGTATGTGAAATACATTTATATTCAACCGGTAGTTACAAGATTTAATTTCACGCTGAATTGTGCATCTCCACTAGTAAGATATTTTAAAAACTTTTCTTTAGGCGCCACAAGGCTTTTATGGGATTTTGGTGATGGTACCACTTCTACAGAAAATGATCCGGTACATACTTTTCCAGCACAAGGCATATATTCAGTAAAGCTGAAAGCATGGAACGACTCTACAGGATGCGAATATTCATTGATTAAACAAGTAAGAGTATTAAATATTAAAGCAGTTTTTGAGGCCACTGATACCGTTGTTTGTAAAGGCAGTACAGTTAATTTCAATACCGGCTTAAATAATCTGGATGTTGCAAGATTTTATTGGAGCTATGGAGACGGTGTTGTAAGCAATACAAGATTTAATAACACGGATTATACATATGCCGCAAACGGTGATTATACAATTAGATTAATTACGCTGGATTATTTAAACTGCCGGGATACGCTGGTAAAAACAAGCTACATTCATGTAAATGGACCAAAAGCTTTATTTGGCACCGCAAACCCCTTTACCTGTATTAATTCAGCAACAGTTTTTTCTGATAGTTCATTACCAACTTCGGCACAACCAATTAAAAGCTGGATATGGAATTTTGGAGATGGCGACAGGGATACCCTTACTGCGCCGCCTTTTCAGCATACGTATGCTAAAGAGGGCAGCTATTGGGTTACTTTAAAATTAATTGATAGCAAAGGATGTATTGATACTTTTAAAATGGTTAAGCCTGTACAAATTAATAAGGTGATACCCAGGTTTTATGTATTGGATACAATCGCTTGTCCGGATTTTCCTGTGCGGTTTGTATTGCCTTACTGGACAGCAGGAATTACCTACCGCTGGGATTTTGGTGATGGAACTACTTCCGCTCTTCAATTGCCCACACACAGTTATAGCAGCGAGGGTATTTATACTGTAAAAGCATGGGTTGTTGACAGGTTTGGTTGTGGAGATTCCAGTATAATAGTAAATGCGGTACGAATTGTAAAAACTGTCGCACGTTTTGCGATGAGTGATTCATTTAAAACCTGTCCGCCATTGTTGATTCAATTTACCAATCAATCAATCAATTCGATTGACGAGTTTTGGGATTTTGGCGATAGCACAGCTACCGATGTTCATAACCCATCTCACTTTTATACTTACCCTGGTGTTTATACAATTACATTATCTGCCAAAGGGCCAGGCGGCTGTATCAATAAAACCCAAAAACAAATAGTGGTAAAAGGGCCACAGGGATCTATCAATTACGTTCCGCTAAGTTTATGTAAGCCTTATCAGGTAAATTTTGTTACACACTCCATAAATGCAGTTTCGTATATATGGGATTTTAACGATGGTGCTACAGCCAGTGGCATTGATAGCTCAATCAGCCATACTTATCAGGATTCAGGTAAATTTATCCCTAAAATAATATTGGTAGATGACATGGGCTGCAAAGTGCCGGTTACAGGTAAAGATACCCTTACCAATATTTTCGCCAATGCTGCCTTTACTTTTACCGATAAAGTAGTTTGCGATCAGGGTAATATTTCGTTTACTAACAGCACACTAAGCAACGATTTACTGGTAAGTTATAACTGGGATTTTGGAGATAACAGCAGTGCTACCGAACAAAACCCGGTTCATCAATATCGTTTACCCGGTATTTATTTCCCTTCTTTATCAGTAACTACCAGCAATGGGTGCAAGGGAACCTATACATCACCTGTGCCGGTAAAAGTTGTGGTATCACCAGGTATAAATATCTTATCAAGTGGCAATGGTTGTGTTCCGTTAACAACTACAATGAATGTTATACAATCAGGTGCAGATACGGCTGCCTTGCAATGGAAATGGATAATGGCAGACAACAGTATTTTTGAAATGCAAAATCCGCCAGCGCAGGTTTTTAATTCTGCAGGCATTTACACTTTAACCCTTACTGCCACTAACAGTGATGGTTGTTCAAAAACAATTGCTCATAACATTGAGGCTTACGCTTTGCCAGCAATGCAGGTATCAAAAGATAGTATAATTTGCAAGGGGCAAAATATAAAGTTGCTGGCCAACGGTGCTGCCAGTTATAGCTGGAGTCCGGCAATTGGGTTAAGCAGTACCAATATCGCAACACCCATAGCATCCCCACTAATAAATACACAATATATTGTAACGGGAACATCTGTAAAAGGCTGTATTAGCAAGCAGACAGTTGCAGTAAATGTTAAGCAACCTTTTACGCTCACTTTCAGCCGGCCTGCTATATTATGTGCAGGCCAGGGTAAACGAATCGAGGCCAATGGTGCAGGCACTTACCAATGGAGTCCTGCAAGGGGCTTAAGTGATGCAACCGCTGCTGCACCTACAGCACAGCCGGATACTACCACCAATTACAGAGTAATAGGTACAGATGATAAGGGCTGTTTCAAAGATACCGGATTTATAAAATTGACCGTTTACCCGATGCCATTGGTAAATGCTGGTTTAGATAAAACAATCAATGTTGGAAATTCTGCTGAGCTTGATGCTGTTGTTTCGAATGATGTAACAACAATTAACTGGTCGCCAACCGGCGATATATTCCGTAACACACGGGAAGGTATAACTGTAAAGCCAACACAGAATACAGAGTACACTGTAGAAGTAAAAAATGCCGGTGGTTGTTCAGCAAAAGACCGGGTTAATGTGTTTGTAATTTGTAATGGCAATAATGTATTTGTTCCAAATTTGTTTTCTCCCAACGATGATGGTGCAAATGATATATTTTATCCAAGAGGTACAGGCGTTTTTAAAATTAAAACGATGCGTATTTTTAACAGGTGGGGTGAGGCAGTGTTTGAAAAAAGCAGCTTTAATTCCAATGATGCAGCTGCAGGCTGGGATGGCAGGTACAAAGGGACTAAATTAAACGCAGATGTTTACGTGTATATTTTAGAATTGATCTGTGATAACAACAGTATACTTTCTTTTAAAGGAAATGTAACATTGGTTAGATAGGCCAGTTGATGTATTAAAAAAAAGCCGGGGTTTTAAGAATGATATTCGTTATATAAAGTTTGCAAACCTGAAAAATTATTAACTCCCAGTTTTTCAAAAATTTTATTTTTATATACCCCAACAGTAGAGGATTTTATATTCAATATTTTACTTACTTCTGCAACCTGTTCACCTGCTAAAAACAATGTTACAATTTCAAATTCTTTCGGGTTTAATTTATCAAAAGGGCTCTTACTTTCATCGGAAGCTAACTCATCTGCCAACTGATTTTGTAGCTGTTCGCTTATATAACGCTTATTGCTTAAAACAAGGCCTATAGCAGTTTTTACTTCATCCAATGGAGCGTCTTTAGAAATAAAGCCCTTTGCGCCTGCTTTTAAAAACCGCTTTGCAAAAATCCGCTCCGCACTCATTGAAAACATTAGCACTTTTATTCCTGGAAATTTAATGCTGATATATTCAAGCAACCCAAAGGTATCTGTATTGGGCATTTGAATATCCATCAATACCAGGTCGTAATTATTTTTTTTTAATAGGGCAGTAGCACTGTCTCCATCTGCTGCTTCATGTATTAAAACGGGATGATAAATTTTGGATAGCAAAAGATTAATTCCTGTGCGGACAATTTCATGGTCATCAATCAATAAAAACTGTAACATTTTTTTATCTGGTATCGGCATAAAGAAAACTAAAAGTGGATGTAGAGCATTTTTTTAAAACATGAAAGTAAACAATAAAAGGTAATCGTTCTTAACAAATGAACACATAAAGTAATAGAAAAGGGATAAGTGGTAATAGATGAAATCAGCAGAATTAGTAGTAAATCTATGTAAGTTCACTTTAGATAGTTTTCTATTTGATGTATTTACCAAAAATGGATACCTTTCAAAAATCCGAAGAGTATAATTGTTTAAAATGTATGAAAAAAAGGAAAGGAATTACATCCAACCCAATAAAAACAGCACTAAACGAACATCCGCCATTAGATCCAACGGGAGCTGGTAATAGGACGTTTGAATCTGTAAAAGCAGACAAAGTTATTAGCAACAATATTGAGATAAATGAGTTGACTGCAACCGTACAAATGCTTCTTGAAAAAGTAGCACTACAGCAAAATTTAATTAATACACTAGCTGTAAATACAACCCTTTCAACTTGCCTGGTAAATGGCAGTGGCGATATTAAAGCGTGTAATTCAACTATCGAATCACTTTTTTTAATTGATGCCGGGGCATTAATTTCATCTTCTTTGTTTAATTATATTTCTCACGCTCACAGGGATAAATTCAGTGAATGGTTGCTGCAAGTGTTTAGCAGGACCTCATCAACTCCAATTGATACATTCATCCTACGTACCAATGCTGATGCTGTTGCTGTACAAATAACAGCAATAGTTACTAATGCAGATAGTTCGCCTTTTGCTACGTTATTTTTTAATGTAAAGGATACGGCTAAAGCAATAGTTGAAAACGAAAGCGAAGCAAAATATAAAACGCTTATCGATCAATCTTTTGATGGAGTACTTAATTATAAACTCGACGGTACCATTTTAGAGTTTAATGATAAGGCACATAATTACCTTGGTTACACAAGACAGGAGTTTTTGCATCTGTCCGTAACAGATTTGTTTTTTACAGAAGACATGCTTTCACAACCAATTAATTTTGGCATTATAAAACAAGGCAAATCTTCCATCGATTTCAGAAGGCTCAAAAGAAAGGATGGCAGCGCTATTGAAATGGAGCTTAACTCAAGCAAATTACCAGATGAATCCATTATAGTATTTGGCAGAGATATTACCGAAAGGAAAAAAGCCGCAGAGGAATTAGCTGCAAGAGAAAAATATTTCCGTACGTTAATTGAGTACAGTTCAGCCGCCATTATATTATTTGAGGAAGATGGTACATTTATTTACCAAAGCCCTGCGATAGAAAAAATTGTTGGTTACGAAATTGAAGAAGGAGTACGATCTAATTTATTTAGTTTCCTGCATCCGGACGATGCTGCAGCTTTCGAAGAAACAAAGGCTGAACTTTTATTACATCCCGGTAAAACTTTGAGCGGGGAGCTTAGAGTAAGGCACAGTAATGGTAACTATATATGGATTGGAGGCTCTGTTACAAATTTACTTGAGCAGGAGAATGTTCATGCATTTATTGCCAATTATCACGACATAACCGAAAGTAAAATGGCAGCAGAAAAGCTATTGACTGAGCGGAGTTTGTTGAGAACCTTGATAGACAATATGCCCGATCCCATCTATGTGAAAGATACAGCGGGAAAGAAAATTATCGCCAATAAAGAAGACCAGATTTATATGGGTGTTAATTCCGAAGAGGATGTTATCGGGAAAACTGATTTGGAACTTTATCCAGACAGCGTAGGACAAAATGGTCACCAGTATGATATGGAAGTAATGGAAAAAGGCATGCCTGTTTACAATAACGAAATACAGTTTGTAGATAATAATGGCAAACACCATTGGTTGATGATTTCTAAAATTCCACTTCGAAATAATATAGGAGGCATTATAGGCTTGTTGGGTATTGGACGAGATATCAGCACCCAAAAGAAAACCGAAAATGAATTGTTGATAAGCAATGAGCGGTACCAGTACGTAACTAAGGCAACATTTGATGCAGTTTGGGATTGGGATATTTTAACCAACAGGGTTTTTAGGGGAGAGGGCTTTGAAACCTTGTTTGGATACGAGTTAGAAAATATAAACGGATATATAGGAGAATGGGATTTATTGATTCATCCACAAGATTTTGAAAGAGTAACCGGGGCATTTAATACAGCAATTATAGATGGAAGCATTAACTGGAATGATGAATACCAATATAAGAAAGCAAATGGTGAATTTGCGTATGTACAGGATAAGGCCATCATTATAAGAGATGAAACCGGGGCAGCCATTCGGATGGTTGGTGCCATGCAGGATGTTACGGAAAGAAAGCAGGAAGAAGAAAAGATAACAATGCTAAACGATGCGTTAGCCGAAAAAGCAGCAGCCTTAACCGACTCAAATAACGACCTGGAAAAATTTGCTTACGTGGCATCACACGATTTACAAGAACCGCTAAGGATGGTTACCGGCTTTTTGAAATTACTGGAAAATAAACACAAATCCTCCCTGGATGAAACTGCAATTAAATACATTCATTATGCAGTTGATGGCGCAGACAGAATGAAGATTTTAATAAAGGATCTGCTGGAGTATTCCAAGGTATCGTCCTCAAAAGTATTAACCAGTAATACCGATATGAACGAAATAGTTGCTGAGGTGTTACAGGTATTTGCTTTAAAAATAACAGAACAACAGGCAGTTATTAAAGTAGGGCAACTTCCTGTATTGGCTGGCAGCTTAAAAAGCAGGTTATTTCAATTAATGCAAAATCTTATTGGCAATGCATTAAAATACCAGGGCACGGCTGCGCCGGAAATAAACATCGAAGCAATTGAAAAAAACGGGCAGTGGCTGTTTTCAGTTAGTGATAATGGTATTGGTATTGATCCTGTATATGCAGAAAAAATATTTATTATTTTTCAGCGCCTGCATAGTAAAGATGAATTTAGCGGTACGGGTATCGGGCTTTCCATTTGTAAAAAAATTGTGGAAATGCATGGAGGTAAAATATGGGTGGTTCCAAATCTGCCTGCAGGCAGTGTGTTTTATTTTACCATACGAAAAACAAATTAATATCTTTACCAAAATCCAGATCTATAATGACTAATAGTGCGCTACATATTTTATTGGTAGAAGATAATAAAGGAGATGTTATTTTAACGCTCGACGTTTTTCAGGACTTATTGATGAATAATTCTGTATCAGTTGTTGATGATGGAGAACAGGCAATACGATATCTTAACAAAAAGGATGAATTTGCCGAAGCAGTAACGCCCGATTTAATATTGCTCGATATTAATATGCCCAGGGTAGATGGAAAAGAAGTGTTGAGGTACATTCATCAGCAACCTCACCTGAATCATATCCCTGTAATAATGCTCACAACTTCGGCATCGCCCAACGATAAGGAGGATTGCTACAAAGCAAATGCTGTTCATTATATTATTAAACCATTAGATTCCGAGAACTTTTTAAACGCCATAAGGGTATTAAAAAAATTCCGGTTTACATTGGTAAAGCTTTAAGAATAATATTTTATGTTATTAAAATCGGCTTTAAATATTTTAGTGATAGAAGATAATACCGGCGATTTTATCCTGGTAAAAACCTCTTTAATAGAGCTGAGTCCAGCTGCTGTAATTACACAAAATAAATATATTGCTGAGGCGGAGGCTAGTTTAAAGACTTTACAATTTGATTTGATCTTTTTAGATCTTACCCTTCCTGATAGCGAAGGCAGCAATAGTGTAGAGAATGTAATAAAACTTGCTGCAGATATCCCTGTTATTGTACTAACAGGGCTTAATGATAAGCAGGTTGGTATAGAAAGTTTAAAGTTGGGGGCAATGGATTATCTGGTAAAATATGAAGTAAATCAGGCTACACTTTTAAAAAGTATTATTTACAGTATTGAAAGAAAAAAAAGTAGTAAAAACCTAAGATTATCCGAAGAAAAATACCGGTATCTTTTCAATAAAAATCCTGAAAGTATTTTTATTTGGGATGCTGCAAGTTTTAAAATTCTTGATGTAAATGAAACGGCCATATATACCTATGGATATAGCAGGGATGAGTTTTTAAACATGAAGCTGCAATATTTGCTTCCGGAAAATAAAAATGCTTTTATTCAACAGCAACTAAAGGAATTATCGGCAGACGAAAACAGCATCAATGACAGTACCTGGCTACAGCGCAAAAAAAATGGAGATATTTTTTATATCCGGTTTTCACTGCATACTATCGACTATGATAATAAGGAAGCGACATTGGCAATGGGAAGCGATGTTACAGAAAAGTTTATGCTGGAAAAGCAACTTGCAGCCGAACAACAGTTAAAGCAGCAGGAAATAACAGCAGCAGTAATAGCCGCTCAGGAAATTGAACGTACGGAGCTTGCAAATGAACTGCATGATAATATCAACCAATTGCTTACAACTTCCCGCCTGTATATTGAATGTGTGATTGCAGAGGAACCATTACCCAAACAGTTGTTAGATGATAGTAAGACCTACCTTGTAACGGCTATAGCTGAAATTCGCAAACTTTCTAAAACCCTGTTGCCACCTTCATTAGGCGAAATAGGTTTACAAGATGCGTTAAACGACCTGGTGGAAGGTATCCAGAAAATTGACAAGATAAATATTGTAATGGAGTTGAATAATTATGTGGAAAACATGCACTCCGAAAAGCTAAAATTATCTATTTACAGAATTGTTCAGGAAAGTTTAAATAACACGATTAAGCATGCAGCTGCAGCTAATGTTTATATAAATGTCACTCAAAAAAAGCATTCAATTATTCTTACTTTTAAAGATGATGGAATTGGATTTAACATCCATCAAAAAAATGATGGCGTTGGGTTGCAAAATATTGCAGCCCGGGCACAGTTACACAATGGTGAAATGCAGTTGAATACTTTACCAGGTGAGGGTTATAACCTGGTAATTACTTTTCCTTTTTAGTGTTGATTTCAACAAAGGGAAGGTAAGAATATAGACGAGCCGATGATGAGTTGTAAAGCTGTATTGGATTGCATAGAATACAAACTACAAGTAGTTCTAAAACCCATCCGGAAAAAAACTACAGTCAATATTTCGCTTAAAAATTAATTGCAAAGCATAGCTAATTGCATTGCACTTAAAATGTAGTTTACTTGTAAGATTCTTACTACTTAAAATAATATTTTCCAGCTATTAATCATGCTATTTTTTGCATCATCTTTGTGTTACAAAAACACAAAAACCTAAGCCCGTTTTAAAATCCAATACTACCGAAGACTATCATCAATCATTTGTTTCATTGATGGAAAAAGAATAACCTCCGGGATGGAGGTTTTTTTATTTAGGGTAGCTTTTCTTTTGATAGTTTATTCAATTGTATTGCCTTCTGTATCTGCTTTTTTTCTGTACAGATTTAAGTGCACTTCCCATCCCTCCATGTTGTTAGTGAGTTCTATTTCTGCAGTAAAGTTTTTGTATTGTGGATCCGCAGCATTCAGCTTAAGTGCGCTTACAGTAAAGCGAATATTTTCATCGGGTTTTTCCATCGCTCCCTCAAAGCCGGCAGACGTTTTATCAATGCCAGTGATACTGGTATGCTTAACCTGGTTAAATATATTTTTATAGGCTTTCAATGCATCCTCATAACTTTCCCCTGCAAATAAGGTTGCCTGCCAGCTTGCAGATTTATCCTGCAAAGAATTGTATCTGGTAATGGTACAATGTGAGGCGCCAGGCAAGCAGACAGAAGAGTTAAAGATATTATTACCAACAGAGCCGGCAAGTTCTTTTTGTTGTATGTTAACAAAATTGTTTTTGTAATCGAGTACGATTATTGACAATGTTTTGCTAAAAGGGTCTGTAGGTTTTACAGATTTTATTAACTGTGCTTTACTAAAGAATGCCATGGAGCTAAATAGGCTTACGAAGAGTAGTTTTTTCATTGGTATAATTTTTACAATATTAGTGCATGCAAAGGTATTTTACTTCAATAGGTTTAATAAATGATTCAAAAAGCGTGAAGGTATTTTGCCGGTCCTCATTATAAATAATACTGTATTAATTCAACATCGGTAAATAAGTAAAGGACAATTGTTGATAAATAAAATAGTTCAAATCAGGCTGGTATATTTTGTTTCTTAACTATTTTTCATCAATAGAATATCTTCCATGCTATTGTTTAATTTCGATTAACAGCATCAGTTATAAATTTATAATAAATCAGCAATGAAACTAGCCTCCGTTAATGAAATAAAAGAAGAACTATCACATCTTTCACAAAAAGATTTGTTAGCATTTTGTATGCGGCTGGTTAAGTATAAAAAAGATAATAAGGAGTTAATGAACTACCTGCTTTTTCAATCGAACAACCAGGAATTATATCTTCAGCAAGTGAAAGAAGAAATTAGTGAGTTGTTTAAAGAGATCAATTCAACCAACCTGTATTTTGCTAAAAAAAGTTTACGTAAAATTTTACGGATTACCAATAAATACATTAAACACACCGGCTCCGGACAGGTTGAAATTGAGTTATTGGTTCATTATTGTATTACCCTGCAATCATCCGGTATTCCATTTGAAAGAAGTACCGCTTTAAATAATCTATACCAAGCTCAGGTAAAGAAAATCGATAAAGCCTTAAGCACCCTACATGAAGACCTGCAATACGATTATTCAAAACTTGTACTGCAGTTGCATTTGTAAAATCGGTTTGGTATGTTATTTCCTAATAACATGCTGAATAAGTTTGAATCGATGTGAATGCCTCAACCTAAATTCCAAATCAGATCCCAAATCACAAATCACAGATCCCAAATCACAGATCACAAATCAAAAATCCTCACTATTTAATACTTGCTCCCTGCTCAATCCAGCACCTTATTAAATCCCTTTCCTGCGGCGTAATATTTGTTTTGTTATTCTGTGGCATTGTCTTCGTAATTACAACCCGTTGCATTATTTTATCTTTCATTTTTACAATGTCCTGTGGCGTATCATACACAACACCGTTGGGCGGGGCAGTGTACACATCATCCGTTGGCCTGGATGAATGACAGGTAATGCATCTTGCAGTAATTATAGTATTTACCTGGGCAAAACTAACTGTTGTAGCACAGGCATTCGTTTCTTTTTGTGGCGCTGTAATAAAACTTGCAGCCAGTAAAATAAGTATGGAGATGGGCAGCACGTATACATTGTATTTACCTTTTTCTTTTAAGTTCAGGTAGTGTTTTACGCCGGCAGTTCCCAATGTAATAGCGGCTAAAACAGCCCAGGAATAGTCGTTGCCAAATGTACTGGGAAAGTGATTACTGATCATTACAAACAAAACCGGTAAAGTAAAATAGTTGTTGTGCAACGATCTTGCCAATGCTTTTTTTCCCAATGAAGGATCAAGTGGCTCGCCCAATTGGGCTGCCTTCACCATCGCTTTTTGAGAAGGGATAATTACGAAAAAAACATTGCCCACCATCAGCGAACCCAGCATTGCGCCAAAGTGAATATATGCCGCCCTTGCACTAAATACGTGACTATAAAAAAAGGCAAAACCAACAGCCAGTAAAAAGCCAATCACGGTAAACAATATTGGTCTTTTTATTAAGGGAGATTTACACAACAGGTCGTATATTAGCCATGATACAGCAAATGAACCCACACCAATAGCAATAGCAGCCGCTGAACTTATGTTAAGTACATTGGTATCTATCAGCATAGCCTTTGCATTAAAATAATATACAACAAATAACAAACTGAATCCCGATATCCAGGTAAAATATGCTTCATACTTAAACCAATGCAGATGTTTTGGAATTGTTTTGGGAGCTACTTTATATTTTTCGAGGTAATAAAAACCACCACCATGCACTGCCCACAAGTTTCCCGCTAGTTCGTCTCTTACATTGTCGGTTCTGTTCAATGCATTCTCTAAAAAAACAAAATAGAAGGAAGCACCAATCCATGCAATGCCAAACGTAATGTGCATTAGTCGAACAATGATATTCAGCCATTCCATCAGGTGTCCTTCCCACGGAGTGCCCTTTACCAGCAGCCAGGAAAATGCTACCAGCAATAGTATGATTAAAACAATGGAGGTGTAAATAAAACCCTGCGAAAGGCCAAGTTGCTTTTTATAGTCTGCGCTATTTTCTTCCGAATGTTTATCAAGTGTATTAAATTGATAGGTTATAACAATTAGCATCACCAGAATAAATCCAAGCACAGCGTATATCAGCACATTCAGCATTTTGTTTTGGTATTTGTTTTTGCAAAGCATACAATTTAAAGTTTTGTTTTGTATTTTTAAAAATTAGTAGAAGAACCTTAAAAATAAATTTCATTTGAAAGCATTGCATAGCAGCAGGGTATTATTACCGGATGGGATAAAGGAAGCTTTTGTTTGGGTTAATAACGGAATCATTGTTGATGTAACCAGTCATTTACCAACAACACAAAATATAGAGTTGATTGAGCTGGGCAACAAACTGCTGATGCCGGGTATTATTGATCCGCATGTACATATTAATGAACCCGGCAGAACCGGGTGGGAAGGTTTTGACACAGCTACCAAAGCCGCACTGGCAGGAGGTGTAACCACTCTGGTAGATATGCCGCTTAACTCAGCGCCGGTTACTACTTCGGCAAATGCTTTTGATGAAAAAATTGCTGCACTCAAAAATAAACTGCATACTAATGTTGGTTTATGGGGTGGCATAATACCCGGCAATGAAAATGAAATTGAACCACTGATACAAAAAGGCGTGCTGGGTTTCAAAGCATTTTTAACCCACTCAGGTATTGACGATTTCCCTAATGCTACAGAAGGAGATTTACGAATGGCAATGCCCATCATTGCAAAATATAATTTGCCTTTATTGGTACATTGTGAATTAACAGACGATGAGCAAAGGGCGAAAGGCATTCCGCAATCGTATCAAAACTATTTACAATCACGGCCAAAAAAATGGGAAGATGATGCCATTGCATTGATGATTCGTTTGTGCGAAGAATTTAATTGTCGCACACACATTGTGCATTTGTCTTCCGCTGATTCACTTGAACAAATTGCAAAAGCAAAACAAAAAGGATTGCCATTGACTGTTGAAACAGGTCAGCATTATTTATACTTTTCTGCCGAAGAAATAAAAGACGGACAAACACAATTCAAATGTGCGCCGCCCATCCGTGAAAAAGAAAACAACGATAAACTGTGGCAGGCTTTAAAAGATGGGTTAATTGATTTAGTAGCCACCGATCATTCTCCCGCTACACCGGATTTAAAAGAATTGTTAACCGGCAATTTTATGAAGGCATGGGGCGGCATAGCCTCCTTGCAATTTGCTTTGCCCGTATTGTGGACGGCAGCTAAAAAAAGAAACGCTACTTTTAACGATATTGCAAAATGGCTCTGTGAAAATCCTGCCAAACTAATAGGTAAGGAAAACAGCCAAGGAAAAATTGCCAAAGGGTTTGATGCAGATTTAATTGTGCTGGATGATGAAAAAACTTTTGTAGTTACGTCAGCAATCATTCAACACAAACACAAAACTACCCCCTACCTAAATGAACAATTATTTGCTGTGGTGGAACAAACGTATTTGGCAGGGGAGAAAGTTTATGAAGAAGGGGAATTCGTTAAGTTGAATAAAGGAAAAATAATATTATTAGAACAAGATATTCACGAAAAGTAGCAAAGAAAAACTTTGCGTCTTTGCCAACTTTGCTTCTTTGCGTGAAAAAAAACTTTGCGCCTTTGCTAACTTTGCTTCTTTGCGTGAAAATAAAATAATTAAATTATGACCGAAACCACACTAGCCTTTACCAAACTCATTGACCTCGCCGCCGAACGCCTTGGTGGCAAAGCATTAATATGCACAGATGACTTCTTTGCAGAAAAAGAAAATTTATTAAAACCCGGCCGGGGAGTTTTTATCACTGATAAATACACCGACCGTGGCAAATGGATGGACGGGTGGGAGAGTAGAAGAAAAAGAGTGCCGGGCCACGATTGGTGCATCATACAGTTAGCAACTGCTGGTATCATTCATGGAGTGGATATTGATACCAATCATTTCCTGGGCAATCATCCACCTTTTGCATCATTGGAAGCATGCTATATTCCTTCGAGTGAATCGGTAGATTTTGATACAATTAAGTGGACGGAGATTTTGCCAAAAATAGCACTCAACCCCGGCTCACAACACTTGCTGGAAATAGCAGATAGAAATGTGTACTCACATCTGCGACTACATATTTATCCTGATGGTGGTGTGGCAAGATTAAAAGTATATGGAGAAGTAGTAAAAGACTGGAGCATATTAAAAGAAGATGAAATCATTGACCTTGCTGCAGCACTTAACGGTGCAAAATCAGTATGGTGCAACGATATGTTTTTCTCCCACATGGATAACCTCATCATGCCCGGCCGGGGCATAAATATGGGTGATGGCTGGGAAACAAAACGCAACCGAACCCCCAACAATAAAGATTGGGTAATAGTAAGATTGGCGCATGAAGGCCGTATTCAAAAAGCAATGATCGACACCTGTCATTTTAAAGGAAACTATCCGGACAGTTGCATGATTGATGGTTGCTCAGCGCCCGTTGATACTGACTTTGCCACAGCTGCTGTAGAATGGGACTCCATTTTGCCCCAACAAAAATTACAGGCCGACCATGAACATTTTTTTGAAAAGGAAATAGTAAATTCGAATAAAAAATTTACACATGTAAGGCTAACTATTTTTCCTGATGGTGGAATTAGCAGGATGAGATTGGGAGGAAGGGCCTCCCCTTGAACTTCGTTCGTTCCCTTTCAGGGAACCTCCAAAGGAGGGGCTTTTGAGCCTGAGTATAAATAGCTATTTTTATGATAGCAAGCAGTGGGTTTTATTGTGAATTAAAGAACAAAAGAAGGGATTGAAGCACTGTTCCTTTTCTTTTGTAAAATTCTAAAAGTGCGCTAATGTTTCGCCAAAAAGAACTGGAAGATACAAAGCTGTTTATAAGGTTAAGTTAGCGGGCCAGAAAAATGAGACTGCTAATCTAATAAGAAAAGATCATCGAAGCATTAGTGTCAAGCCCCCCTCTCCCCTTGGAGAGGGGCTGGGGGTGAAGTCTAACGAGGTACAGGCACTTCAGTTCTATAATAAAATCTAAAGAGGATGGAGGTAGTTGAAAAGGAAAATACTTTCATTAACTATAAAAAGTACCGTTCCCTCTTTTGTGGAGTGGGAACAAAAGCGGATTTATTATGACACTACACGAGCTAAACATACTACCAAAAGAGCAACTCAAAGTTGCACTCTTTAATTGCTGCGGCAGTGAAAACTGGGTCAATAAAATGCTGCCGTTTTTTCCTGCCGATGATTTGGTAGAGTTACTAAATGACGCAGAAGACCAATGGTACGAATGTAGCAACACAGACTGGCTGCAAGCGTTTACCCATCATCCAAAAATTGGTGACATAGCTTCATTACAAAAAAAGTTTGCTGCCACAGCGGAATGGGCAGACGGAGAGCAACGTGCCGTCGGTAATGCATCACAGCGAACCATCGAAGCATTGGCAAAAGGCAATGCCGATTATGAAACAAAATTTGGTTTTATTTTTATCGTTTGTGCTACCGGTAAATCTGCTGATGAAATGCTGCAATTATTACAAGCCCGTTTGCCCAATACAAAAGAAGAAGAAATAAAAATTGCGATGGATGAACAAAATAAAATAACCCAACTACGGTTGCAAAAATTATTAGCATGAGCCAGATTACCACTCATATTTTAGATACCAGCAAGGGCAAGCCAGCCTGGGGAGTAGCCATTATTTTATACGAAAAAGTGGGCATCGAATGGATACAGGTTGCCAAGGGTATTACCAACAAAGATGGTAGGGTAAGCAACCTGTTGAAAGAAAATGAATTGCTGCCATTCGGTATTTACAAATTAAACTTTGATACAAAGCATTATTTTGATGCGCTCGAAATTGAATCACTCTATCCATTTGTAGAGATTGTATTTGAAATAAAAACAACCGAACATTATCACATACCATTGCTGCTGAATCCGTTTGGATACAGTACTTATAGGGGGAGTTAGCGGCTTCCCCAAACACCTCCAAAAGAGGGGCTTTAGAATCTGCCAGCTATTGGGGGAATTTGCCCCGGTACTCTAAAGGGCTATTAACCCCCATCCCCTAAAGGGGAGTTATTCAACGATCATAATAAATTAAAAGAGTACTCTTTGCAAAAACACCTAAACTAAAATCTATCATACTCTTGCCTTACCCCCTATGGGGATCGGGCAAAAACTTAAACCCTCCAAATAGCTCCCCTTCAGGGGATGGGGGCAAAACTCAACATCATGCACCACAGCAACACCGAACAACAAAAAGAAACATTACGAGGCACCTTGCAAACCGCCAACCCAAAATAATATAAACGCTAAAAATTAAACCCTCCAAATAACTCCCCTTCAGGGGATGGGGGCAAAACTCAACATCATGAACCTCTCCATCACCGAACAACAAAAAGAAACATTACTAGGCACCTTACAAACCGCCAACTTAAAATTTCAACACAGCTATCCCGGCGATAAACCAGACAGACAGGCCGTTCACACCGTGTATGGCGGCGCTAACTTATTCAAAAGCGACACCGCCGTAAAGATGGGGGAGATAGCCTTAAAGAGTCTGCAAAACTATGCTCCCAATTTTGTGGTGCTGGCCAAAGTATTGCAGTTAGAAGGGCACGAACATTTACCACACCTGGAAAAAGATATCGAAGCACTAACAAAAAAGTTAGATGCCATGACAGAAGAAGAAAGAAAAACAGAAGCCGCCTGGCTTTCCTATTCTGTATACAATAAAATGGTTAAAAAACTGCATACCGAAGCAGTAGAAGATTTTAGAATAGACTTTGAAGACGGCTTTGGCAACCGCCCCAACGAGGAGGAAGATGCCACCGCAGTAACCGCTGCAAATGAACTGTCGGCAGGTATGAATAACAAAACCATTTCACCCTTCATCGGCATACGCATCAAACCATTTACAGAAGATTTAAAAGCAAGAGGTGTTCGTACCCTCGATATTTTTCTTACCACACTCCTAACAAAAACCAACGGACTGCTACCCGAAAATTTCATTGTGATGTTACCCAAAGTAACTATCCCCGAACAGGTAATTACCCTGGTGCGTCTCTTCGAAATAATAGAAAAAAAATTCAACCTGGCAACCGGCACACTCAAAATGGAAACCATGGTAGAAGCCACCCAAATTGTAATGGACGAAGAGGGCCGCAACCCACTCATGCGCATCATCCGCAGCAGCGAGGGGCGCATGATAGCTGCACATTTCGGTACGTACGATTACACCGCAAGCTGCGGCATCACCGCCAAATATCAAACCATGGCACACAGCGTTTGCGACTTTGCACATCATATGACGAAGGTTGCTCTGGCACACACCGGCATCTTCCTCAGCGATGGTGCCACCAACGTAATGCCCATTGCCCCACACCGTGGCAGCGACCTCAGCTTTCAACAACTCAGCGAAAACCAGGAGAGCGTACACAACGCCTGGCGCATCGGTTTCGGACACACCACGCACTCACTCATCAACGGCCTTTACCAGGGCTGGGACCTTAACCCTGCACAGCTCCCCATGCGCTATGCCGCCACCTATAATTTTTTCCTAAGCAGTTATACCGATGCCACCCATCGCCTCAAAACATTTGTTGACCGTGCCGCCATCAGCACCCTCACCGGCGATATTTTCGACGACGCCGCCACCGGACAAGGCCTGCTCAATTTCTTTCTAAAAGCCATTAACTGCGGTGCCATCACCGAAGAAGAAGCCACCGCCACCGGCCTTAGTTTAGATGAAATAAGAACCCGTTCTTTCTATCGGATATTGGAAGGAAGGAGGAATAAATAATTGATAATTGATAATTGAATAGTTGATAATTGATAATTGAAAATTGTTTGGTATAAATATTTTTTGGCCTGTCCAGATTTTTTTTTGGAACCCGGCTAAAAACCTTTGTGGAACTGCATTGGCGTCGCACTCTTGTACCGTATATCTTTATTGAGCCTTCATCGGCGTGATATGTTGAACTCTGATCAGGTGAAGGTTTACTCCAATGAAATCTGTAATAAATAATACTATCATTCCTTTCAATGTCTTTCAACATCAAACTCCAACACCATAATTATAATATTCCCAGCTACGTCTCTCAACAAGCAATAAGCCGAGGCAAGGACGTTGCGCCAATTAAGTAAAAGAAGTTGTGTAATGGTAATGTAAATCCGGCAAACGCAACGTTCTTGCACTCACACAAAACCTTCTAAAGAGACATTGTTGGGAAGTTGAGCTAACCACTCTCTCCCGGCGGTAGTTTTCGCCAATAAAATTTGCAAACAATAAGACTATTGGCTGTGAAACCCTGACGTAAAATGTAACATGAATTTTAGCGTGAATAATTTTGTACATTTAACGGAAGATAGTAGATGTACTCTAAGTTTTACCAAAGCTTTTTTGTGTTTTAATCTATATTATTAAAACTTGTTGTACAAGAGAAATTATTTATGAAAAATATTATCAATTCTATAGCCACTATTTTTGTTTTTTGTAGTTTGTTATTTTCATGCCATAAGGAATTGAATAATAATAAACACGATATACCATTATTTGATACTGACACTACGTTGCCTTATTCAATGGCAAAAATTAGTTCTTCTATTTCCGGTTTTATAATTGACGAGAGAAATGCGGCGGTAGTCGGCGCTAGTGTAAGCGGAGGAGGGGGCACTACATTTTCAGACAAATATGGCTATTTTGAATTAAATAATGTGCAAGTTGTAAAGGAGGTAGCAGTAGTAACGGTTAGTTTACCTGGTTATTTTAAGCAGATAAAAACCTATTCAGCAACACAAGGAAAAGCAGCTTTTTTCAGGATAAAACTTTTGCCAAAAAATATATCTGGAACCTTAGAATCAGCCACCGGAGGTGTAGTAACATTGGTTAATGGACTTTCCGTAAGCCTTCCCGCCAATGCAGTGGTGAATGCGTTAACCAATGCTGCTTACAACGGGCAGGTAAATGTTGCTGCACAGTGGATAAGCCCATTATCAAATGACATAGTGAATATAATGCCCGGTGACCTTCGTGGAATAACTAAAGACAACGCATTAAAACTCCTAACCACTTATGGGATGGCAGCCGTCGAACTTTCAGGGACAGCTGGGCAGTTGTTGCAATTGGCTCCTGGTAAAAAAGCCACTTTAAGTTTTCCATTGCCAGCAACAGTTGCAGGTACAGCTCCTGTAAATATTCCACTATGGTATTTTGATGAAGTAAATGGACTATGGCGGGAAGATGGCGTTGCTGTTAAAACGAGCAATAGTTATGTGGGACAAGTAAGCCATTTTTCATTCTGGAATTGCGACACTCCCGCAGATTACGTAGACTTGAGTTGTACACTTATGGATGATGCAGGAAATCCACTGCCGAACGTGCTCGTTAAACTTTCAATTGCAGTGGGTTCATCCCAGGCAGTTTATGGATATACGGATACATCAGGCTATGTAAGCGGCCCCGTTCCTGCTAACAGTCAGTTGTTGCTTGAAATACTAAGTCCGGGGTGTGCCAATGCTTTATACACCCAAAATTTGGCAGTAGTAAATGTACCCTTATCGCTTGGGAACATAATTGTGCAAGCAGTGTCCCATGTTAACGGAAACGTGGTAAACTGTAGCAATAACCCCGTTACTAATGGCGATGTATTAATTGTTCAAAATGGAGTTTTTAACAAATGTTTTCTTTCCCCATCAGGAAGCTTTAGTTATTCAACTTTTGCCTGTTCAGATAATACCGATTTGATTTTAATTGCAAATGATAATGATTCTTTGCAATCTGGCCAACCAACAAATCTTATACTTTCTGTAGGAATAAATTCTGCTGGAACACTGATCGCTTGTGCTGTATCTTCAGTAGAATATTTTAATTACACTATAACAGATAAGGATCCAGCTTATCCAGATTATAAAGCAGCATTAATTTCACCTGTTGCTATCTTTTCTCAATACATTGCTTCGTTCCCTGAACCTACAGGCGCAATTGCAATTGAAGCATATGCACCACAAATTCCCGAGGATCCAATTCATACAAGTAGGCGGTTTTATTTAACTGCTGACAATATCCATACTAATAGTGTACAAGCTTTAGCAGGGCCACAAGTCAAGTTTTTTGATCATCCGCATAATATTATAGGCACAACAACTATTCCAGTTTATATTACAGAATATGGTGGGATAGGCAGTTTCATAGCTGGTTATTTCTCGGGGTTCTTTTAACATAAACACCGATTGCCACCAACAATACATAACGTGTAGTTTTAGGGTGAGGCGTAAACAATAACATTTTATTTATTTCATTCCAGTTACAGCCATAAAGCCGCCAGATAATAAAATGACTTTGTCAGGAGGATAAATATGTTAATAAAAGATTTTACTTACTGCCATAACTTTAATTTCAAAAAACTGCAATGCACAAATATTTATTTAAAATAATAATGCTGCTAAATTATTTTTCTGTTACTGTTCATGCACAAACACTTGAACTGGTAAAAGAAATCAGTACAGGCTTTGGCAGTTCAAATCCTTACAATTTTACTGTTGCCGCTAATAAATTATTCTTTGTGGCAAAAGACGATGCCAATCAATTCAACTTGTATGTTACACAAGGCACAGCAGCAACCACAGAATTCTTGTTAGGCGTACCATCAATACAAAATGCAACTATTTACAGCATGATAGCTTATAACAATAAATTATTTTTTACCTGTAATAATGGTATAAATGGGCAGGAACTCTGGACAAGCGATGGCACTGTTGCCGGCACTGTATTGTTTAAAGATTTATATCCCGGTGCCACGGGCTCTTTCCCTTCAGCATTTACTGTGGCCAATGGCAAATTATTTTTTATGGGCAATGGAGTAGATGGAGAAAGGAGATTGTATGTGAGCGATGGCACACCTGGAGGCACTATTATTATCAGGAATAATTATATTAATCTTTTTAATGGCTTCACAAATTTTGCAGTGATGAACAATGAAATATATTTCATTAGTGATGGGGCACCGATATACACTACCGGTTTATGGAAAAGCGATGGCACAGCAGCAGGCACTGTACTGGTAAAAGCTGGCGGATTATCGCCGGGAGTATTTGGCAGTAACTACGCTGTATTGAATAACAAAATGTATTTCAGCGGTTACGATAACATCAATGGCGGTGAGCTTTGGGTAACGGACGGCACAGAAGCAGGGACACATATCGTGTTAAACATGCGTGCGGATGGTGGTGGTATTTTGTATAGTGGTATGCCAATGGCAATGACGGTATATAACAGCAAAATTTATTTCTCAGCAGCTGATGATACACATGGGCAGGAATTATTTATGACTGATGGCACAGCCGGAGGTACAGCACTTGTAAAAGATATGCGGCCTGGTACAGATCCAAGTGTACCGTATGAGATAGTTGTTCATAACGGGCTTCTATACATGCTCAATTCGTATAACAGGGAAATGTGGAAGAGTGATGGCACCACAGCCGGTACACAATTAGTCGCTACAGCACCGGAATCTGCCAGGTTTGGGGCTATATGGAACAACAGGATATATATCATCTCTAATACTAACCAGTACCTCTGGCAAAGCGATGGCACTGCATCAACCATTGGCTATGCCACCGCAACAAACGCTACCGGGCTTATTGGTATTAATGGTACAGATGCAAAACTCACTCCATACAATTCTGCTCTATTCTTTGGCGGTAGTAGTACTGGTATTTCTTTAGGTGTGGAACCGCTTAAGTTTATTGCGGCAACTGTTGTTACCAGCTTTTCTTTTACAGGAAATGGCAACTGGAGCAACCCCGTTAACTGGGCTGGGGGAGTAGTGCCGCCTTCTACATTGCCTGCCGGTTATACTGTAGTGATTAATGGGAATTGTATTCTTGATATCTCAGTGAATGCACAACCCGGCTCTTCCATTACGGTTGCCTCCGGTAAAAGTTTAGTTATTACCGGTTCCCTTACAATTATGTAAGTTTTTATTCTTTACCCGGCCATCCGTAGTGTTCAATAAAAAATAATTGTTGCTGGCGTTATTGCTCAATTAAAAATAAACGGATGAAATGCTGTCCTGAGTTTTTAACTGTTTTCCAGCAATGTTGCTTATTCACATATTTGAATAGCAGTAAGGGTTGCCGGGAATAAGTCTTGTTATAACAAGTGCATAAAAAACGTTGCTGTGAAAGAGAAGTCTATGTTCCTACACCAGGGAGTAGTGAGGGAAGAATAAAAAGTTTTTTTATTTGGCAAGCCAAAGCGAAAGTACAAACAGTTTTGTGCAATTCACTTGTACTTATTACTTTCGAGATATGACTGACCATTATATTACCCTTCCATCACAACAATCCATTTTCATAAGCATACTTGATAGGGCTGGCGGTATTCTTTATATTTAGTTTAGTCTTAATACTTTTTATTTCCAGCAACGCCTCTCAACAATTAATGAGCAAAGCCGAGGACTTTGCGCCAATTTTTAAGAAGAGAATTGTCTACTGATACGCTATCTCCGGTAAGTGCAACGTACTTGCACTTACACAAAATCTATCAATGTGGTATCGCTTAATCTTATCATCCTTAGTGTAGTGGCAAGAGGGTGGCTGATGTAGTTGAAAAGGAAATTTTTGTCGGTAAAGGATTACCAAAATTTGCTTTTTTTAAAGCTACAGCTCCTTGCGAACAAATCGAATCAGCGCACTGCTTTGCTCCGTACTTTCCAGTCTTGTTTCGTAGCGCTTGCCATCTACTATGGCTACCATTAGTGAGGTATTGGGTGGTATAGCTCCCAGGTTTTCTGCTACCATCACCAGCTCGTTTGTTTGCTGCAATGTAGCAACGGCCAATGTGATGGTATACGCTTTATCGGAAAGACGTACATGCTCGTACAACAATTGGTTGTTTAGAAAAATAGCGATGGAATCTCCATCTACTTCTGCATTGTCATAAAACTTTAATTCTATTGAATCACCACTAATGGGTATCTCCTCCATCAATTGTTTTTGACGGGTGGCAAATTTTTGTTCGTTGTTTAAAGGGAGGTCTGCAACAACCTGCTCTTTAGCTGGCAAAGGTTTTGTTTGTAATGGCGGCCTGTTGTTAGGGACAGCAACGGGTGCCTGTTTTTTGTGCTCTATCGCCACATCTTTGGGTGCTTGCTTTTGTGCTGTTTGTTTTACGAGGAAGGGCTGCACGGGTATAGGTTTGGTAAAAGCCAGTTTACCAATACTGTCAATCAATTCTGGGTCATTGGCACCGAGGGTATAGTTGTCAATTACAAAATCCCATTCATCGTTGAAGATATGCTCATCTATTTTTTGCAAATCCACGGAGCCCCTTTCCTGCCCTGTGTTTTCTTTTAAAGCTGCCTTTCCGTTCAGGTACATTTTAGTTCCGCCGGGGCAATTGAAATCTGCGGTTGAAAGATAAGGGGTAGCAGACTTTACTGCAAAAAGCGGGCTGCGGTTTTTTTCTTCAATCAACTGGTCATCCCACCACACCACGCTATTATCCCGTTCATCAAAATAGCCCTTGATGCTATAGCGCCGGTAACTGTTGGCGGATGCGTAATAGTAACTGGTGCCGGTGATACTATCGCCGTTTTTAATTATTTTAAGTTCTACATTTTTGCGATCAATCTTACCTTTCCAAAATCCGGTAACGGGCTGTGCAGTAGCAAACGAAAAAGACAAGATGGCTGCTGAAAAAATTAGAAGGATAGGATAGTTTTTCAAACGGTTGTTACCTGGCGGTTTTATAAAACAGGTGAGTAAAAATAGGGTTTTAAGTGTTAATTATTTCCTTTTCTGGCGGGGTTTTTCGCCGGAAGATTACTAAGCCGGCGATCTTGTATTTAACCTAACTATTATCCGGCTGATATAGCGGTGAGCCAATGATTCATTCTTTAAAATATTTACAAATGGAATGCTTTTGAAAACTACGAGGCCAATGTAAACAACGTTTATTTTTTAAGTTGTTATTTACAAAACCAATTCACAAAAAACAAATGCGGGTGATTTTTTAACTTAATCAAAAACTACTTTTTCCTTCTTAAAACTTAATCGCTGTTTCTTCGATTACACAATTTCTATTTCAAGTAAACATATTAATAATAGAAAGTTTATGTAGAAAAAAATTATATAGTTCAACTAAAAACCAATTAGGTTACAAATTCTCATAACCTCTCTTAACAATTGTAATAAATCGCTAGTTCCCCTGAGTAATGTGATACATTTATAAATGAATTATTTTATTACCATTATTTGTCAATCATTTAAAGCTGTTAATAAAATTAAAATCATTCAAAAAACCGGTTAATATTAAAGTGCTGAGTAAATTTTTTATGTTTCTTTGTACAAAATAGCACGCTAAAAATATAGCAGGGTCATTTAGCCCGGTTTAAAAATTTAAGTGTACAGATGAAAAATATATTTGCCATCATATCAGCCTTTTTATTCATCGCAGGTTCAGTCGCCGTAAATATGGTTTTATCTGATGGTAGTAAGGATGTTGCTATATTGATAAAGCAAAATTCCTACAAGCCAGCGAGTGCTCACTTATGCAACGTAAAAATTGAATCGTTGCCATTAAACAAGTGCAACCCGAAAAATCAGGTGGAAGATGCGCATGTTACAACTACCCGGTTTGCCAGCGCCCGAAAGATAATTTCACGCCATATTTTTTTTGCTCCTCTATTTTTTTTAAGTAAGCATTCGGCAGCAGCCCTTGCAATATCAAATAAGGCCCAACCTAATTTTGTTCTCTATACAGTAAAGAATCTGCCGCTTCATATACGTAATTGTAGCTGGATGATCTGATAGTATTTCTTTCTACGTATCGTCCATTACCGGTAAGGCATACATAAGTGTGGCCTTACACAATATATTTTCCAACATAAAATTTAGTGAAATGAAAAATTTTAACGTCCTATTGATAGCAGTATT
>JBBQEA010000019.1:0-35008 GCA_038320245.1 Chitinophagales bacterium
AATGGTGAATGATGCCCCGATAGCTATCGGGAGGTGTGTGGTGAATAGGCGCTCAAAACTTTCCGGGTCTTTATTAACTATTGACAATTCACCATTGACCATTGACGAGCTTTCCTTAAAAACAAAAATGTCTTTATAAGACGCTCTTTCTAAAACAGCCGACTGTACAATTCCTTTGGGCAATTGTGTGGGCACATCTTTCATGGAGTGTACCGCAATATCTATTTTGTTGGTGAGCAATGCAATGTCGAGACTTCGGGTAAAAATGCCTTGTACACCCATTTCATACAAGGGTGTGTGCAAATCAATATCACCATCGCTTTTTATGTAAACTAAGTCTGACTGGAAATTATTTTCTGCAAGTAATTGTTGCACTTTGGTTGCCTGCCATACTGCCAACTGACTCTCCCGTGTTCCTATTCTGATAACTTTACCCATCTGGCTTTAGTTTGTGCCTATAGCAATGTATTCGTTAATGGCTTCTATGTAATAACAGCCATGCTGGTTTTGGGTTCGCAACTTCAATGCAGTACCATTAATTACTTTTTGAATCTGGTCATCAGCATTCAGCATCATTGGAGAGTTGGAAAAACAACTGATAAACATTTCGCAGGATTGCATAGCGTGCAGCTTTGTTTTAATGGCTTTTAGCACCGGTACATTTCTACGCATTTCATGCCATTCTAAAAATTCATTGATGAACTTTTTAATGATGGCGGTTGCTTTTGGAACTTCGGCTTTTCTGCTTTCGAGTGTGGCGTCTTTTATTTTTGATAACTCATCTACATTCACCAAATTTATATAAGACAAAGCCTGAACAGCATTTTCAACGTTGTATGGAACTGATAAATCAATAATTATTTTGTTTCCAAAGCCTTCAACATGATGCTTGAAAATAACAGGCTCTGTTGCATTGGTTGCCACAAGGATAATATCAGCTTGCTGCACCTGTTGTGGCAAGTCTTCAGAAGCAGCGCATTGTAAACCCAGTTCTGCAGCCAGTTCTGCGGCTTTGGATTCGGTTCGGTTAATGAGCGTAATATTTTTAGTATCCAGATAATCAACCAGGTTTTTGCAAACGTTACGGCCAATTTTTCCTGTACCAATTAGTAATATTCTTTTTGATGCAATATCCTTTACCTGTTCCTTAATGTATTGTATAGCCGCAAAAGCAACTGATACAGTGCCCCCGCTTAAAGTAGTAGTTGTTTTAATTTCTTTTGATGCATGCAATACAGCGTTGTACAATCTCTCCAGATATGCACCAACAAAACCATGCTCTTTTGAAAATTTTACTGCCAGTTTAATTTGTCCTACAATTTCATAATCGCCTAAAATCTGAGAATCCAATCCGGCTGCTACGTTAAATAAATGCTGGATAGCAGATTCCCCCTTTTTGATGTAAGACATCTGGCAGAAAGTATCCAATGAGCCTTCGGTTTGTGAACACAATAATTGACAAAGGTTGGAGGCTTTTTCGGAGAACCCGTAAATTTCTGTACGATTACAGGTTGATAATACAAAAAATTCATGAACACCAAACTGGGGAGCTAATTCAATCAGTTTGGCATATTGGATATTGTTGATTGCAAATTGTCCCCGGAGGTCCGCATCGGTTTTTCTATAATTGATACCAGCAATAAAAAAAGTTCCTATATCTATGTGTCGGTTAGCGGGCATTTATTTATTTGATCTTTAGTGATGCAAAAATACCTTCGCAATCTTTTGTAAACTAATTTCTGTGTCACGCAATTGTCATTTTACCATGTGATAAATATCATTGCACACACTGACAATAATCACTTTTAAATATGAAGTTTTCTAATATTTGAATTGAGTATTTAGTGAGGTTTGTAAAGATTGTATTATTTATGATTGAATATTATTCAGCAAAGATTTTAAACCTCCTTCGCTGATTGGGCTTGAGTTTGCTTTTGGTGATTTAAATTAAATCACATTATTAGGGCCACCTGTTGATTGGCTCATCAAACCATTTTCTACTACTTAACTTTTTCATCTTAACTAATCAGTTGAAAATAATTATTTAAATCATTGCTGAACTTTTAGGGTTCGCAACGGTTAATTTTGCAAACAATAATTTTATATGGCAACAAAAAGAGGGATTGTACTGATGAACCTGGGTTCTCCGGATTCAACTTCAGTAAAAGATGTACGGCGCTATCTGGCGGAATTTTTAATGGATGGTAAAGTTATAGATGTGCCTTACCTGTTACGCCTGCTGCTGGTAAGAGGAATCATTGTTCCTTTTAGAGCTCCAAAATCGGCAGAGGCCTACAGCACCATCTGGACCAAGGAAGGCTCACCATTGGTAGTACTCACCAAACAATTACAAGAACAACTGCAGCAACACATAGACGAACCTGTTGAAATAGCCATGCGGTATGGCAACCCCACTCCTGCCGAAGCATATGAAAAACTGATGCAACGCCAACCCGGCCTCGAAGAAGTGCTGGCCATTCCCTTATATCCTCATTATGCAATGGCGAGTTACGAAACTGCCGTAGATTTTGCGAAAGAAATTCACATAAAAAATAAGTACCCTTTCAAACTGAGTTTTATTAAACCATTTTTTGATGAAGCGGATTATATCAGCGCCATGGCCGAAAATATAAGGCCATACCTGCAGTCAGCATATGACCATATACTTTTTAGTTACCATGGTATTCCAGCCAGGCATTTGAGAAAAACAGATCCTACGGGTTGCCACTGTGCAAAGGTGGAAAACTGTTGTGAAGTAAAATCCGAAGCACATGCAGTTTGTTACCGCCATCAGTGTTTTGAAACTACCCGCCTTGTTACCGAGGCGTTAAATATTCCAAAAGATAAATTCAGTATTTCTTTTCAATCGAGACTTGGTAAGGGTTGGCTACAACCGTTTACAGATATACGGCTGGAACAAATGCCCAAAGAAGGCATCAAAAAATTATTGATTCTTTGTCCGGCTTTTGTAAGTGATTGCCTGGAAACTTTGGAAGAAATTGAAGAGCGGGGCAAAGAAACATTTATGGAAGCGGGTGGTATATCTTATAAAATGATCCCTTGCTTAAATACCAATCAACAGTGGGTGGAGGTGTTGGCCAAGTGGGTGAACGAAACAGGAGAAGGAAATGAGGAGATGATTTTGAGCCTCCCCAACCCCTCCGAAGGAGGGGCTTAATACAGCAGCTTGAAATCAGCAAGCTTATTTGTACTTTCAGGTTTTTAAATATTGGTTATTCATTTTTCTCAACCGGCAATTCGCTATGGCATATTATTACGTTAAAGCATTCCACATTATTTTTATGGTAACCTGGTTTGCTGGTATGTTTTACATTGTACGGCTATTTATTTACAATACAGAGGCGGCAGAAAAAGAAGGTATTGAAAGGGAGATATTGGTAAAACAATTTTCAATAATGATTAAAAGGTTGTGGCTCGGTATTACCTGGCCATCTGCCATACTCACCATTATTTTTGGCGGATGGATAGCCTATATTTTCGGCAGTATTCCATCCTGGCTATGGGTAAAGTTAGGCTTTGTTGCAGGCTTGTACGCTTATCATTTTACCCTGCAAAAAATTTATAGTGAAGAGATGAAAGGCATCTTTAAATATACTTCCAATCAACTAAGAATTTGGAATGAAGTTGCCACCGTTTTTTTAATTGCCATCGTAATGATCGTAACAGTAAAAGACAGTATGAGCTGGATATGGGGAGTAGTTGGCTTAATTCTTTTCACGATTCTTTTAATGAGCGCCATTAAGGTTTATAAGCTGATAAGAAATAAAAAAGCAGGTTCCTAAATCGTAGAAATTTCAAGAGCTAGCATCATATTTAAAATTGCAAATTGCCAATCCCAATTCTCCATTCAATTCACCATTCACAATTCCCCATTCACAATTCACCATTGCCCATTCACCATTCACCGCTACACCAACTCCTTCCGCATTACAAAATCGCCCAGTTTTTCATCAACCTGTCGTTCGTTTTTAAATGACGCAAAGAGGTTGTCTAATTCTTCCAGTATCGCTTTTTCATCCAGACTTTCTTTAAATGTTTTATTCAAACGCTGTCCCTGGTTGTCGCCGCCCAATTGCAAATTATACTTGCCAGGTGCAGTCCCAATAAATGCAATTTCAGCAGCGTAAGGTCTTGCACAACCATTGGGGCAACCCGTCATTCTGATGACAATATCTTCTGCTCCAAGTTCGTGTTTGTTCAATAATGGTTCAATCTTATCCAGCAATTCAGGCATGTAGCGCTGTGCCTCCGCCAATGCCAACGGGCAGGTAGGCAAAGCTACACATGCTATGGAATTTCTTCTGATGGCAGAAGCTGCTTCTGTATGTTCAATTATTTTAAAATGCTCCAGCATAGCATGAATGGCAGCCTTATCAGCTTCTGCAACATCACTAACAATGATATTTTGGTTGGCGGTAAATTGAAAATTGGTTTTACCTGTTTTAGCAATTTCCAACAAAGCTGTTTTCATTGCCAGTTTTTCATCATCCAGCACACGTCCGTTTTCTACAAACACGGTATAGTACCACAAACCGTTTTCTCCTTGCTCCCAACCATAATAATCTGCCCTTTTGTTGAAAGTAAAAGGCTTTGCTTCCTCCAATAAAAAGCCGGTTCTTTTTTCAACTTCTTTTCTAAAATTATCAACGCCCATTCTATCCAATGTATATTTAAGCCTTGCTAACTTACGATCACTGCGGTTTCCAAAATCTCTTTGAACAGTCAAAATTTCATATACGGTTTTCAGAATTTTTTCTTCTGTATCCACAAATCCAATTACTGTTGCAAGCCTTGCGTAGGTATCCTTATTTCCAAGGGTGGTACTCATACCGCCACCAACTGCTATATTAAAACCCTTCAGTTGATTGTCTTCAATAATGGCAATCAATCCAAGATCATTTGTAAAAACATCCACCTCATTATTGGGCGGAATTGCAATGCCTATTTTAAATTTCCGTGGCAAATAACGGTCCTGATATAATGGATCTTCTTCCTCTTTTTTATCAATAATTTTTTCATCGCCGATCCATATTTCATAATAGGCTTTTGTCTTGGGCATCAGCAACGTACTAATTCTGTCAGCAAACGCAAATATCTCTGCATGCAATACCGATTGCTTTGGATGAGCAGCACAAGTTATATTTCGGTTAATATCGCCGCAGGTTGCAATTGAATCCAAATGAGCTTCGCTGAAAGCCTGTATGGTTGGGCGTATCCTTGATTTTAATAAGCCATGTAACTGAATGGTTTGGCGGGTAGTAATTTTTATTACGCCGGTACTGTTATCACCTGCTACATGATGTGCTGCAATCCATTTTTGTGCGGAAATAAAACCACCCGGCAGGCGCAGCCGTATCATAAACGTGTACAGCCGATCCAGTTTTTTTGCTGCCCGTTCCTCTCGTCTGTCACGGTCATCCTGCTCGTACATGCCGTGAAATTTTATCAACGCTTTATCATCCTCTCTTATGGCACCAGTTATCTCATCTTTTAAACTTTCGCTTATACTTCCCCGCAAGCCATCGCTGGCAGTTTTAATTTTCTCTATTGAAGATAATTGCTGGGGTTTTATATTTTGATCAGACATTTTAAATTGTATTTTACTTCAACTTTATTTACAACTATTTAATTTTTTTGAGCCAGACAGTAGTTCTTTAGTCAGCTGCATTGGCGTCGCACTCTTGTGCTTTTAATTTCTATTGAGCTTTGTCCAAAGTATCACAATGGCCTGACCCTCCTTCTCCTTCTCCCAAGGAGAAGGAGCGGTACTTTATCTCTTATCCAAACTGCAGCACTACTCCTTTAAAATTTGTTCTTTATTCAACGTTATTACGCAGTGTCTTTGAATTGTTTGGGACTTGCCTTAAGCGCTCCTTTGGAGGGGTGGGGAGGCTGTCGCTTATCCAAACTTCATCACTACCACTTTAAATATTTGTTCTTTAACCAACATTAATCAGCATAGTCCTTGCTTTTATTGACACCTGCTTTAAGCCCTCCTTTGGAGGGTTGGGAGGCTGTCTCCAATCCAAACTGCATCTCTACCAATTCAAAATTTGTTCTTTATTCAACGTTAATACACAGTGTCTTTGTATTGTTTGGGACTTGCCCTAAAGCCCTCCTTTGGAGGGTTTGGGAGGCTGGGTTGGGGAGGCTGCTAATACACATCCTTCTCAAACCTGCCCTCAGCCTCCATTTGCTCCAGGTAATGCTTAGCTTCCGCAGCAGTCTTATTCCCCTGCTGTACAATAATGCTGATTAATGTATTCTCCACATCCACGCTCATCGGATCTTTTTTTCCGCATACAAAAAAGTATGCACCACCCTGCAACCAACTGTATAGCTCTGCTGCATGTTCTTCCATTTTATGCTGCACATATAATTTTTCTTTTTGGTCTCTTGAAAATGCCAGATTTACTTTTGTAAGTACACCTGTCTCGTACCAATTCTGGATTTCTGTTTGGTACAGAAAGTCCGACACAAAATGTTGTTCACCAAAAAACAACCAGTTACGTCCGGAAGCACCGGTGGCATCTCTTTCTGCAAGAAAAGAACGGAACGCTGCAATACCAGTGCCCGGACCAACCATTATAATATCTCTATTTTCAGCAGGCAGTCTAAACCTTTTATTCGGTTGAATAAAAAACTGTTGAATAGCATTCGTTTTTAATGCACTTAAAAAATTAGAACAAAGCCCAAATCTTATTTCTCCATTAACCCTGTATTTATCCTTTACGGCTAAAATATGTACCTCCCCTTCATGCGCTGCCGGTGAAGATGCAATGGTGTACAACCTGGGTGAAATAGCATTTAAACCAACCAATATTTCTTCAAACTGTGTTCTGCTTTGTACAGGGTATTTTTTCACCAGGTCAAGTAAGTCTAACCTACCGGGTTCAATTACATGACCAGTAATATCTGCATACTGCTTAACCAGTCTTTCTGTTAAATGAATGATGTTGATTTTTCGCTTCAACAATTCATACAAGGTAAATTTCTCCTTTTTAAACTCTACCGATTTATTGCCATCTACATTAGTCAAAGCAATAATATCTGTTACAACCTGTGAATCATTTTCAGGCACAATGCCTACAGAATCTCCGCATTGATAATCCAATCCTTCTGCAGCAATTTCTATATGAAAAGTTTCTTTGTTAGACCCCCGGTCGTTTAAATTAATATGTGTAAGTATTGTTCCTTTATAAATTTGTTTGCCCACTTTTTTAAACGGTGCTATTACTGCCGCTGGTGCAACCTGATGCACTTCCTTTACAGGAACACATAGTTTATTTAATATGCCATTGATCCATACGTTGGCATCATCCTCGTAATCCACATCGCATTTTTGTAAAGGCGCTATACGGTTGCCTCCCAGCTTATGAAACTGCTCATCTACCTCCTCACCTGTTTTACAATACAGCGGGTACGATGTATCTCCCAATGCCAATACACTGTATTGTAATTTTTCCAGTTTAAAACCATTGTTATGAATGTGATCGTAAAACTTTTTTGCAGCCAAAGGCGGCTCACCTTCACCGTGGGTACTAATGATAGCCAGCAAATGTTCTTCCTTTGCTAAATCAGTTAAGCGGTATTGGTCCATCCCGATTACTTTGGCATTGATACTTTTTTGTTTTGCCTTTGCGGCAAAATCAGTCGCCAGTCTTTTTGAATTACCTGTTTCTGTACCATATACAATGGTAATTTTATTAACTGCAGCAATCGCTGTTGTAACAGCAACCGGAGCAGCTTTGGCCTGAACGATCCCGTTCAAATAACCATTCATCCAAATTAACTCATCCTTTGTGGAATTGTTAACCAGATCTTGTAATATTTTTATTTTGTTTTCCCCCAGCATCTAAAATTTTTTAAGATGGAATCATTTTGAATTATATCACTTATTTGTATCTACACTTTCATTTATCAATTGTTCAAATTGCACATCGGCCAACGGCTTAAAATATTCGCCGGTTTCAGTTGCATTTTGCAGCCACGAAAACTTCTCATGAAGCGCTACTACTTTGCCAATCATTACCAATGTAGGAGATGCAAACATTTTACCTCCCAGATTTTGCTGGTATGCTTTTAATGAACTGATGTGCACCCGTTGCATCGGTGTTGTAGCCTGCTCAATTACGGCCAGCAACTTATCATCAGCAATATTATTTTTCAGTAGATTTTCCACCACACCACCCAATGTTTCTGATGACATATAGAAAACCAATGTATCGTCTGTATTTGCCAGTTCTTTCCAATACGCATCCGTAACCACATCCGATTTGTAAAAGGTGAGCAGCCTTACTGCAGTTGTGCAGCCTCTTGCAGTAAGCGGAATACCGGCGTAAGCGGCAGCACCCATTGCTGCCGATACACCCGGCACAATTTCGTACGGAATATGATTAGCTGCCAACACTTCCAGCTCATCTAAAATATTAGAAAACAAAGACACATCCCCACCTTTTAAACGCACCACCAGCTTACCTTCCAACGCATACTGCACAATCAGTTCATTGATGCTTTTTTGTGGTGTGCTAAATCCTCTTCGACATTGCTTACCTACATAAATTATTTCGGCGGCTTTGTTTACGTGCTGTTGTAAAATATCCTTACTTACCAACCGGTCTGTTAATACCACATCAGCCTGTTGCAGGTAGCGCACTGTCTTTAAGGTAATCAGTTCCGGATCACCGCAACCTGCGCCGGCCAGTATTACTTTTCCGATATGTTGATTTTTGTTACCCATCTCATTCTGCTATTATGCATGCTTATTTTTGATAAAAAAAACCGTTGCTTACATACAATCCATTAAGCAAATAATCCTTCTATAGAAAGGTATCTTTCACCGGTATCGTAGTTATAAGTCAACACCCTTGCAGCATCAGGTAACTCGGCTAACTTTTTTGCAACAGCTGCCAAAGAAGCGCCTGTAGAAATGCCAGCAAGTATTCCCTCTTCTTTGGCCAGTCTTTGTGTGTAGGTAAATGAATCATCTTTGCTAACCTGAATAACACCATCCAAAATATCTTTGTTCAAAATAGAAGGCACAAACCCTGCTCCAATACCTTGCAAAGGATGCGGTCCCGGTGCTCCGCCACTCAAAACCGGCGACAGTTCCGGCTCTACTGCAAATACCTTCAGGTTTGGAAAATGTTGTTTTAAAATTTCTGCCACGCCGGTAATGTGGCCACCTGTTCCCACACCGGTAATTAAGTAATCCAGTCCATCAGGAAAATCATTGAGTATTTCCAATGCACTTGTTTTTCTATGAATCTCTGTATTGGCCGCATTATCAAATTGCTGGGGCATCCAGCCGTTAGGCGTAGCCGCAACCAATTCGGTAGCTTTTTCAATGGCACCTTTCATTCCTTTTTCCCTTGGTGTCAAAACAAATTCAGCGCCATATAATGCCATTAGCCTTCTGCGTTCAATGCTCATGCTTTCGGGCATTACTAAAATTATTTTGTAGCCTTTAACAGCCGCCACCAGCGACAAACCAATACCTGTATTGCCGGAAGTTGGTTCAATGATTACACTGTCTTTATTCAGCAATCCTTTTTGTTCAGCATCTTCAATCATCGACAATGCTATACGATCTTTAATACTGCCGCCAGGGTTAGTCCTTTCCAGTTTAATCCATACTTCATGCTTATCGCCATACAAATTATTAATCTTTACATGCGGCGTGTTACCGATGGTTTCTAAAATGCTGTTTGCTTTCATGCTGTTGGTTTTTTATATTTTAATAAATTAAAACTCCGTTGCAGGAGTATGTGTTTTATTTTGTTTTTTTGATCCGGGCATCAAATGTTAAATCTACTTCGGTGGCGTCGCAGCCGATAGCCATCGGCTCTTTCACAGAAAATCTTTACGCAGCTTTACCTCAATCTTTTTTACCCTTCTAAAAGGGAGAATAGGTAGTGCTCAGCAGTCTCTTGCCTTACTCCTCCCCTTTGGGGAGGCAGGGAGGGGCTGTTATATCACAAAATTCAACACATCCGGTAAAGGATTTTTATCTCTTATGGTAATTTCACTTTTATGATAAACAATTGAATCGGGCAGCACACTATTGGTTAACCATACATTACCGCCAATTACACTATCATGACCAATTACAGTGTCTCCGCCCAGGATAGTGGCACCGGAATAAATGATCACATTATCTTCGATGGTTGGATGGCGCTTTGATTTTGCCTCATCTTTATTAACACTTAATGCGCCCAATGTAACACCCTGATAAATTTTTACATTGTCGCCAATTATTGTGGTTTCGCCAATTACAATACCGGTGCCATGGTCAATAAAAAATGACTTGCCAATAGTTGCGCCGGGATGAATATCAATACCTGTTTTGCTGTGTGCATATTCTGCAAAAACCCTAGGTAAAATTTTTACCCCCTGGTTCCACAAATAATTTGAAATTCGATAAACCGCTGTTGCATAAAACCCGGGATAAGCCACCAGCACCTCTTCGATTGATTCTGCTGCCGGATCAAATTCTATAATCGCTTCTGCATCTTTAAGCAGCGCTTTATAAATAGATGGTACTGCCTCAATAAAATTATTGGCTATTACTTCTGTTTTACCGCCATCACCCAGCACATCATAAATCAATGTTGACAAGTGGCTTTTGTATGATTCAAACTCTTTTGACAATTCAAATACTGAGTATTTTTTTTGTCGATGTGGAATGAATAAAAAATCAAAAAATCCATCTATAAACGCTTCAGACAATTCTTTGTCTGGAAAAGTTTTGGTGGAATTTTTATGCTGCCTGAACAGTGTATTTATAAAATCTGCATTATCCATTCGATCGTTTGTTTATTAAATAATTTAAATGATACTCTTTGTTTGGGCTCAATGTATTAAAATTGAACACTATTTTATTTTCAATTTTTTTACTTTTAAAAGTACGTATGGAATATAAAATCCAGGCACCTCATAAATTCAAACAGCAAACATCACAACCCAATAATTTGAGTTTATCCGTACATTTATCAATTATCAACTATCAATTATCAACTATCATTGAATCATACAAGCGCCCACGGTTACATTACTTGTTTCATCAATTAATATGGCACCACCATTTACCCTTAATTTTTTATAAGAATCGTAAGGTATGGGTGACGCCGTTTTGATTGTTGCTTTTATAACATCATTCAGCATTGCCTTTTCCGGAGCAGGTTCCTGCTGCAAAGAATTTACGTTTAGTTTATATTCAATTTCTTTAACCACAGCCCTTACAACCCGGCTGTTGATTTGTAATAAATATTTATTGCCTGGCACTAATGGTTTTTTATCCATCCAGCAGAGCAATACTTCCAGCGTATTTTCTACACTTGGCTGGTTATCCGTTTGTACAATTATATCACCCCGGCTGATGTCGATATTATCTTTTAGATGTAAGACAACACTCTGCGGAGCGGTAGCTTTTTCCACCTGTTCACCACCAATTTCTATGGCACTAATGGTACTTGTTAACCCGGATGGCTGCACCGTAACGGCATCGCCAATTGTATACACACCGCTGATAATTTTTCCGGCATAGCCACGATAATCATGCAGTTCTTCTGTTTGTGGACGAATAACATATTGTACCGGAAATCTTGCATCCGTATAATTCACATCATCAGCCACTACTACATTCTCTAAAATATCCAGCAAAGAATCTCCTTCGTACCAGGGAAAATTAGCAGATTTCTCTACAATATTATCTCCGTTAATTGCACTGATGGGAATGTATTTAATATCTTTTAAACCCAACGAAACGGCTACGGCTGCATAATCAATTACAATGTTATTGTAAACATCCTGAGAATTGCTTACCAGGTCCATTTTATTAATAGCTACTACTACATGCGGTATATTTAGCAAAGATGCAATGATTGAATGCCTTCTTGTTTGCTCCACCACACCATGGCGAGCATCTACTAAAATGATTGCCAGGTCTGCATTTGACGCCCCTGTAACCATATTTCGGGTATATTGGATATGCCCCGGAGCATCAGCAATAATAAACTTACGTTTGGGTGTGCTGAAATATTTATAAGCCACATCGATAGTAATTCCTTGCTCTCTTTCAGCTCTTAAGCCATCGGTTAATAAAGCAAGATCTATTTCTCCATCCTCTTTATTTTTACTTTGCTTTTCTATTGCTTCCAGCTGATCAATCATGATTGATTTGCTATCGTACAGCAATCGCCCTATCAAGGTACTTTTGCCATCATCAACGCTGCCTGCTGTTATAAATCTTAGTATGTCCATTTTTAGTATTTAGTATTTAGTACTTAGTATTTAGTACTTAGTATTTAGACTGCCGCCTTAAGGTTTAAAGTTTATTTGTTTTTTGAAAAGCCAGCGTTCAGTATTTAGTACTTAGTATTTAGACTACCTTCTCTTTGCTCAAAATTTATTTTTTGTTTGAAAAGTTGAGTTCAGTATTTAGTACTTAGTATTTAGACTAACTTCTCTTTGTTCAAAATTTATTTTTTGTTTAAAAAGTTGAGTTCAGTATTTAATGCTTAGTATTTAGACTACCTTCTCTTTATTCAAAATTTATTTTTTGTTTGAAAAGTTGAGTTCAGTTTTTAGTATTAAGTATTTAATATTTAGACTACCTTCTCTTTGTTCAAAGTTTATTTGTTGTTAGGAAATTTTGAAGTAATTACATTGTCCTGTCTTAGTACTAAGTACTATATACTAAGTACTAAATACTAAGTACTCCTTAAAAATACCCGCCCTTCTTTCTGTCTTCCATAGCAGCTTCGCTTACCCTGTCATCAATTCTTGTTTCTCCACGTTCGCTGGTTTTGGTGGCAATAATTTCTTTGATGATATCATCAATGTTGATAGCCGTTGATTCTACAGCAGCGGTACAAGTCATATCTCCTACGGTTCTGTAACGTACTTTTTTTACAGATACTTTATCCGCTTCTTCTAATTTGATAAATTCTGACGTTGCTACCAACTGACCTTCCCATTCCAACACTTCCCTGTTATGGGCAAAATAAATGGACGGCAATTCAATATTATTTCTGCGGATGTAATTCCATATATCGAGTTCTGTCCAGTTGCTGATGGGGAATACACGAACATTTTCGCCCTTGTGAATACGACCGTTATAAGTGTTCCACAATTCAGGGCGTTGTAGTTTGGGATCCCATTGACCAAACTCATCTCTTACAGAAAAAATTCTTTCTTTAGCCCTTGCCTTTTCTTCATCTCTTCTTGCACCGCCAATGCAGGCATCAAACTTAAATTCTTCAATGGCATCCAACAGGGTAAATGTCTGCAGCGCATTACGACTTGCAAACTTCCCTTTTTGTTCTGTTAGTTTTTTTTCTTTGATGGTATCCTCAACCTTACGTACAATTAATTTTTCACCATATTTTTCCACCATCGCATCCCTAAAATCAAGCGCTTCCTGAAAGTTATGACCAGTATCAATGTGCATTAATGGAAAGGGAAATTTTCCCGGACGGAATGCTTTTAGCGCCAGGTGTACCAATACAATAGAATCCTTACCGCCGGAAAACAACAAAACCGGGCGTTCGAATTGTCCGGCAACTTCCCGTAAAATATGGATAGATTCAGATTCTAATTGATCTAAATAATCGAAGGGTAGGATGCTACCCCCGTCCCCTAAAGGGGAGTTATTTAACGTCTCTAATGTATTCATAGTTGTCATATTATTGTAGGCTACATTATCGTCACCGTCTCCGCCTACTAGCCGAGAGTTATTTGAAGTCCTTGTTTCATTCATCGTTATCATATTTTTTATAGCTAAAATTTCGCCGCTTTGCGCCCATCCCCTAAAGGGGAGTTATTTAAAGCCTCTGATTAATTCATCGTCCTCCTATTTCTCGGATGTATTAATCTTCATGAAATTATTATAGGCTAAAACTTTCCCGTTTTTAAATTAACTATTTAATTATACCCGTCGAAAACTCCCCTTTAGGGGATGGGGGCAAATGCTCATGCAACCCACACTCTTTCTTATCTGCATCTTCCCACCACCAGCGGCCTGCCCTGAAATCTTCTCCTTGCTTGATGGCCCTGGTGCAGGGTGCACAGCCAATGCTTACAAAACCTTTATCATGCAAAGGATTGTAAGGCACATGATTTGCGTTGATGTATTGTTTCACCTCCTCTGTTGTCCAATGCAAAAGCGGGTGATATTTTATTACCTGGTTACTCTCGTCCCATTCTACCAACGGCAAATCTTTTCTATTGCCGGAGTGTTCTGCTCTTAAACCAGTAATCCAAACGGCGTTATCCTTCAACGCCCTTTGCAAAGGTTCTACTTTGCGAATAAAGCAGCATTGTTTCCTGTTGTCGACCGATTCGTAAAAAGAGTTGGGGCCATTGGCTTCTATAAAATCCTGTAGACTATCCTGGTTTGGATAGTACGCTTTTATGTGTGTATTGTAGGCTGCGTTTGTGCTGCTCCAGGTAGAATAGGTTTCAGGGAACATGCGGCCTGTATCTAATGTAAATATTTTTACAGGTAGCTCATTACTTAAAATCTGATGTGTAATTACCTGGTCTTCATAACTAAAACTGGAAGAAAAGGTAACCTGTTCCGGAAATGTATCAGTCAATAATTTCAAAAAATCAACTTCTATTAGTCTACCTGATTGGTGGAGTAAGTCGTTTAAATTATTTTTCGCTGCTGGATTCATTTTAGCTGGAACTTTCTATTTTTTGTGTGAAATTAAATGGGAAAGAAAAATTTGTTTGTGTGGAAGGTCAACAATTCCTCTTGGTGCAACAACACCTGGAAACAAATATTATGATGGTTGAATGTGACATACAATTTATTAAGTCTACTCGATTGGTGGACAAATATAGAAAATTAAATTTATTTTGATCATATAATTTTAGGTTATATACTTACGAACATTTCTTTAATTTGAATACATTAGAAACTTATACTGATCAAAGGATAAATTAGCTGTTGGTATTTTGTTCCTAATTGATATAATGTACAAGAGTGATTATTAATTCTTTTTCCCAAAAAGGATTAATAGCAAAATCATATTTCCCACTAATGCCATATTTAAAAACTTCTGCCAGGCAAAAAATATCTAATAATTTATTCTATGTACACAGTAAAATGAATTAAACGCATGAGTCAAATATTTATTTCTTAGGCAGGCAGATAAAAATAAAAGACTTGCTGATGGCATAACTACCTGCTTACATTACTATATTTACAAGTTGAATTACATACCAATATGACCAGAGAAGAAAAATTTATGCAAGCGGCGATTGCCTTATCTCAGGAGGGCATGAACAAAAATGAAGGCGGACCTTTTGGCTGCGTAATAGTTAAAGACGATAAAATAGTTGGGCGGGGCAACAACAAAGTAAGCTCTACCAACGACCCCACTGCACATGCAGAAGTAACAGCGATAAGGGATGCCTGCAAAAACCTGGGCGCTTTTCAACTAACAGATTGTGAAGTTTATTCTTCCTGCGAGCCTTGCCCCATGTGCCTTGGAGCTATTTATTGGGCAAGACCCAAGGTTGTTTATTTTGCCAATAACCGGCAGGATGCAGCTGAAATTGGATTTGACGACTCGATGATTTATGAAGAAATGAATGTATCGATAGAAGACCGGAAGATACCCATATTACCACTGGGAAGAACGAGTGCGTTAAAGGTATTTGCTGAATGGAAAGAGAAAGGAGATAAAACATTGTACTAAATATTGAATTGAATTTGCAACGTTTATCATCGAAACAACTTTATTATACCGGTACTAGCAAATTCTTTGCAGAGGATTTTTATCATAAAATGGGATTCCAAACTTTAGGAACTTTTGAATACAATGGAGCTAACCTTGATAAGGCGTTTGATTTATAGAGCATATCTTTTCAAGAGCAGCCGAAACTTAAGCTAGTTTCTCATTCTTTATCAGTATAATCTCAGCAGCAATACTTACCGCTATTTCTTCGGGGGTCTGGCTTTTAATGAACAGTCCAACAGGTGCATGAATTGCTTTCAATATTGCTTCATCAATGCCATCCATTTTATAATCGGTAAACATTTTTTCTATCTTTTTTTTGCTACCAAGAATCCCAAAAAAAGCTAGCCGCTTATCAAGCAATGCCTTTACGGCAATATCATCAGTGCGATAACCAACAGTCATTACAACCACATAATTATTTTCTCCCGACGGAATGCATTTTTCTAATTGTCCATAATTTTCTACCACAATTTTTTCATGTACATAATGATTTTGCGTCATTGTATTCAGTTCTGTTCTGTCATCATACAACCGGATATAAAAATCCATCGTATGCAATAATTTTGCTAGTGCCAATGAACAATGGCCGCCCCCGATGATGTACAGGTTTTGTTTATAGCCCAACTTTTCAACAAATAAAAAATCATGGTTAGTTTTATTAAGGGAAAAATTTTGTGCAGGTATTTGGTTGCTAAATGAAATGCCCTTCAGCGTTAATTGCATGGTGCCATTTTGATTGGCCTGTAATGTATTTATAATTGATTCTACCACCTGCCATTCAGTAGCCGAAACTTTGTATAAAAAGATGGTTTGCTCGCCGGAGCATATCATCCCACTTTGATTTTGAGCTGCCTCTTTATCATGAAATTGATGGTGAATTGAAGGAGCCATATCTTCAAGCATCAACCTTGCTTTTGCCAGTTCTGTCAACTTAAATTCCATTATTCCACCACCTAATGAACCGCATATTTGTCCATTTGCATTTACGGTCATCATAAACCCTTGTCTGCCAGGACTACTCCCTTTACTTTCCAACACATACATCAACATGATCCCTATATTTTGATGGAGGCTTTGATAAATGAGTTGCCAGGCAGGTAAGTTTTTATGCATTGGATGTTATGAATAGTTTAGTAATTATTCCGCACCATAAATATTGCAGCAATATAGTTTAGTGGGTTTAGTAGGTTAGTTGTCTTACTAAATTCCAAAAAATTAATAAGCCCTGAACAGGCTTTCAAGACTTATAAATGATGGCGAATTTAATATTCCTAAGCTTTAAAATTGCAAATTTTAAACTACTGATGCGCCAAATCTGCTTTCGGCTGTCTTGGATTTATTTCATCAGCATTATTTGATTCGCCATACAGATTCATTAACACTTTTTCTGGTGTCATAGGTGCATCAAAGACTGGCTTAGCAGCGCTGTTAAAATTTTTTATGGCATTTCGTAACGCAAAGAAAGCGCCAATTCCATACATTAATGGAGGCTCCCCTACTGCTTTGGATTTAAAGATAGCGAGGTTATCTTTTTGGGTTTGTAAAAACTCAATATGGATATCTTTTGGTACCGAATAAATATCCGGCACTTTGTAGGTGGAGAGTGCGTTGCTCTTTAGTTTACCGCTGGCATCATATACAATTTCCTCCATCGTCATCCAGCCAATACCCTGAACCAGTCCACCTTCTATCTGGCCACGGTCTATCAATGGATTCATGCTGCTGCCAAAATCATGCACCAGTTTTACAGCATCAATTTCATAAATACCTCTCAGGCAATCAACCGTTACTTCAGTGATTGCAGTTCCATAAACATGGTATGCAAAGGGATGTCCTTTTTCTGTTGTTTTATCAAAATAAATATCGGGCGTGGAATAGTGACCATGCTCCGATAAGCTAATTCGTTTGTTGTAAGTTGTAAGTACCAGTTTGTTCCAGCCCAGTTCAGTTTTAATTCCCTTTACATGTATAAATTCATCTTGAAGAGTAATATCTTGAACTGATGCATTTAGTTCTGCAGCAGCAACTTTTTTGATCCTGTCAGCAATAGCTGTGCAGGCTATCAAGGTGGCCTTACCATTTAAATCGGCGGTAGCACTTGCTGCTGAAGGTGAAGTATTGGCAATACGATAGGTGTTAGTACTGTTAACTTTTATCCTTGCAGGATTGAGGGCAAATGTTTGTGCGACCACCTGTGCTATTTTTGTGTTAACGCCTTGTCCCATTTCCACCGCACCGGTACTTACAACCACACTTCCATCGGTGTACACATGCACCAATGCCCTGGCCTGGTTCATCAATGTATTGGTAAATGAAATACCGAAACAAATCGGCATTACTGCAATTCCTTTTTTATGCAATGGATGTGCAGCATTAAAATCAAGTATGTTTTTTTTTATTGATTCCATATCGTACAAATCAAGGGCCTTGTTCCAACATTCATTTGCTTCGCTAACCACCTTCTGTCCATACGGCAATTCATCACCTGTTTGTAATAAGTTTTTTTGCTGAATCTGCCAGGCATCAATACCCAACTCATCAGCCGCTTTTGCAATAGCTGCTTCTATTACAAACATTCCCTGTGGGCCACCAAAACCTCTGAACGCTGTGTTGGGAGGCAGGTGTGTACGGCAGCTATATGCAGTAGCTGTAACATTTGGAATAAAATAACTGTTGGTGCAATGAAACAAAGAACGCTCCAACACAGCCGGAGACAAATCTGCTGCGGCACCTGCATTTTGAAAAATGCTGGTTTCAAATGCAAGTATCTTTAAATCTTTATTAAGACCAATTTTAAAATCGGATGAGTACGGATGGCGCTTGCCAGTCATACGCAGGTCTTCCATTCTATTGAGTGAATATTTTACAGGCCGTTGGGTAATTTGTGTACCCAAGGCACACATAGCAGCCCATATATTTGCCTGATCTTCTTTGCCACCAAACCCACCGCCAAGGCGGGTTACATCAATTTCAATGTTGTGCATGGGCAGCCCTGTTACTTTGCTAACAGCACGTTGCACAGCTGTAGGACCTTGTGTAGAAGAATAGACTTTTATTACGCCATTTTCGAGCGGTATGGCATAGGCGCCCTGTGTTTCTATGTAGAGATGCTCTTGTCCGTTGGTATCACAAAATCCGTTAAAAACATAATCGCAATTGGCAAAAGCAGCAGCGCTATCACCCATTCTAAAAGTGCGTGGAGGCACAATCAATTCGCCTTTTGCAGCGGCATCCCGTGGGTCGGTGATTACAGGCAGCGGTTCAATCTCCACTTTTATTTTTTTGAGAGCATGCCTGGCAGCCTCACTCGTTTCTGCTAATACCAATGCAATGGGCATTCCGCAAAAATGTACTGAATGATCTGCAAACAAAGGTTCGTCCTGGATGATACCTCCGATCTGATTTTCTCCGGTGATATCTTTGTGCGTAAGCACCCTCACCACGCCATCACATTTTTCTGCCTGTGTGGTATCAATGCTGAGGAGTTTTCCATGAGCAACGGGCGAGTCGAAACAGGCGGCGTACAGCGTTCCATACAACACAGCAATGTCATCCAGGTAAATAGATTCGCCTCTTGTATGTGTATAGGAGTCTATGTTTTTCATTATGTATTTTATTGCGATAGCTGTAAATTTTTATCAACCGAAAACATCACAAAATGAGCCCGTATTAACTGCCCCAATAACAGCCGTTTATAGGCAGCCGTTCCTCTTGTATCGCTGATGGGGGAAATTTCAGTTTGAGCAATTGCGATCACTTCGTTTATCACATTTTCATTGATTGATTTTCCTTTTAAATATGCAGCAGATTTTGTTAAATATGCCGGTGTTGGCCCTACACCTCCTGCGGATAAATGGGCAACAGCAATACGGTCATTTTCCATTTGTAAAGTGATAGCCGTATTTACACTCGCAATATCAAGGTGTGTTCTTTTACAAACTTTTTCAAAATTAAATTTTGTGCCTGCTGGCGGCAATTCAAAATAAATCTTTTCAATAAATTCTTCCGGCTTTTTTGCCAGATGCTTGTAGCCTTTATAAAATTGCTGTAAAGGAATTTCTCGTACGTTATTGCCATCACTCAATATTAACTGTGCATTGAGGGCCAGAAAGAAAATAGTAAAATCGCCAATGGGTGAGGCGTTCACCAGGTTGCCGGCGATGGTAGCCATATTGCGGATGGGCGTGGAACTCACCAGCTTTATGTGTGCCTGCAATGAGGGAAAGTATTTTTGAAATACAGGAGATTCCAGCATGTCTGTAACTGTAACAGTAGCTCCTAAGTAACACCTGTTATCTATCTTAACAATACCGCTTAGTGCTGAATTATCCATCAGGAAATCGATATCGGTTTGCAGCATGGTCTCGTGTTGCTGCACATACAAATCTGTGCCACCACCTAAGAACTTTAATGGTGATTGTGTTGGTGTTGGTGAACTATTTACAGGCACAACCAATTGCAGCAATCTTTCCTTTATTCCCGTAAAATAAGCAGGTAATATATTATTTTCAACAGCAAAGGAAATAGCATCCTGTTGCTTATTTTCGGCAAGCTTTTGAGCGATTTTTGCTGTGGCTCTTTCAATGGATTTGTAACCCGTACAGCGACAGATATTTCCATTTACTGCATCAATTGCAGCTTGTGGAGTTGCCTCTGTATTTGACAATGCAAAACCAGCAAGCGATACCATAAAACCCGGGGTACAAAAGCCACATTGTGATGCGCCTTCATCTGTAAAACTTTGCTGAATAAAATTAAGGCCTGCTACATTAGTACCTTCCACGGTTACAATATGTTTACCTCTTGCATTGCCAATGGCCATCAGGCAGGAAGTTGCAGAACGATACGTAAGCTCACCATTTTCTACTTCACCCACTAAAACGGTACAGGCACCGCAATCACCTTCCCTGCAGCCAATTTTGGTACCGGTAAGGCGTTGGTGATAACGTATAAAATCCAGCAACAGCAGGCCTTTAGGCAATGTTGTACTGATATTGTTTTGATTGAGAATAAAATTTACCAAGCAGTTATTAGTTTGTAATTAAAGTTACAGTAAAACAGTTAACCAAGGCCAGTTTTGTATAATAAAATAGCAGCAACTTTTTTCTGCTGCTGGCTTTAAAATTAAAAATATTTAAAGGCTCTTTCCGTTATTGAAGCCGGCACTCCATTTCGGTAAACAGTTTTCTTTGTCCAGTTCATACGTTTGTCGTATTCATATTTATAAGTAAATCTTTCTACTACATTCCCGTCCTTATCCAGCCATTCCTCCTCTGTTACATTGTTTTGAATATCGTATACTAAAATATTTTTTTTATTGATAGTACCATCCTGGTTAAATAAAATACTGCTGGTTACATTGTGTTTATTATCGTACGTGAAGGCTGATTTTTTTTCAATTGCATTATTGCCGTCGGTAATTTGAACTTCAGTAATATTTCCTGCAGCATCATACTGATAAACCGCTTTGCTATTGATAGAGCCATCAGTATTATAGGAATTAGATGCTATCTGGTTGCCGGTAGCATCATAGGTATTTAGGGTGTTTTCATCCAGTACTCCTTCAATATTATACCATTTATATCCCAGCTGGTTTCCTTTGTTATCATACTCATAAGTGTATTTTGATAAAGTACTTCCATCGGGTTTATATGATAGTTGCTCGGCTAATTTCCCCCTATTATCATATTTATACTTCAGCTTTAATTTAGTACTGCCTCCGGGATTGAACAAAGACTGTTCTACCAATTGATCATTGGCATTGTACCTATATTCATACCGCACATTCAGACTCCCGTTGTTATTATATATCTCCTGCTCCAGGTGATTACCACTTTTATTGAAAACATGATCTGTATTATCCTTTGTCCTTGGTCCCTTTTCAGCTTTACCAAAATTGTCGATAGCAACATACGATCGCTCTTCCATAGATTGCAGCATTCCCTTAAGACCAAGCCGACCTAAATCATTTTTAGATTGCTGAGCAAAAACTTGAAATAATAAGCACAATAGCGTTATAGAAAACAGGCCAATTTTTTTCATAGATAGTTGATTTTTTTTAATTACTAATGCTAAATATTACAGGTGTAGAAGTTGTTTGAGTTGATTAAACTATTTAACTATTGCATAATTAAAGTTCAAAAAAGGTATGCTGTAAAAGTGAGTGACACAACGATGATGCCACAAAGAACTAATGCTGGTACCAAAAAAAAATATTCGAACAACTTCCTAACCCGCTGCGATTATTGATTTTAAATGTTTTAAATATTGAGAAGCCTTTAAAAGCAAATAAAAGCCAGATGACAAAAATAAGGAATGCAATGAGACATTCAGTTGTTTCAGAAATTCAACTGCCAATCTGCAATGCAGTTATTTCTAAAAATGAGTAGGTACTATTACTTACAAATAGCCGATTTAAGGAATCTGGTGAGCAATATAAAAGCGGACGTTTTTTACTTTCAGCTATATATGCTGTGCTTTACAACAGCGAATAATTTAGTTAATTAATGACGAAAGCGGAACACTGAAAGAAAAAATAGTTGAAGAAAAGTAGTTAACATCTAAAATAAAAAAGGACAATATGCACCTGCTTACTGCCCTTTCTTTTGTTGGATGGATGTTTAAAAAACTAAAGCCTGTGTACTTTCGAAAATTTTGGTCTATTTAAAATTTTACAGCTTAATGAATTTGGTTGTAAACTGGTTGCTATTTTCACCAATTTTTACAATATAGATTCCAGCGGTAAGTTGTGATAAGTTGATGTTTGAATTTTCTTTGGTTAATGATCCGGTATACACTTTAACACCAACTGTATTAAAAATCTGAATGATTTGCGGATTTGATACGCTTACATTTTTATTAGCAATCATCAGGTTATTTTGTACCGGGTTAGGATAAATTTTAATCTGATTAACTTTTACAACTGGTACCGGTGCAGCAACAGGAACAACAACTGCTGGTAAAGAACCGGCCTGGGCCAGGTTGCTATCGCAGGCAAAAGAAGAAAGAAAACTGTTGCGGATATTACCAGTGGCAAACAAAGCTCTCATTCGTTTTTTTTGATCATTGGTAAACATGTTCATTGCAGCATCATCAGAGAAATCCATGTAGTTCATAAACATGTCACCATTGGCATTGGGTGAACAGCTTGTAACATTTGGAAAAGTTGGTATTCCAAAATTGTATGTTTTTTGGCGTGGAGTATCATCTATTCCATCATCTCCGCAATCAGTATCACCCCATAAATGTTTTAAACCCATCCAATGCCCAATTTCGTGTGTTGCAGTGCGACCTTTATTGAATGAAGCCCTGAGGTTACCAACTGTACCGAAAACATCAAAAGCAATTACAACGCCATCTATGTCTGCATTACTACCGGGAGGTGTTGCATAACCAAGACTACGACCGCTTAATGCACATACCCAAATGTTGAGGTATTTTTTGTTATCCCATGGGTTGCTACCACCTCTTAAAGAAGATTTCATTGCATCATCAGCTGTAAATAAATCAGCAGTTGTACTTTTACGAATAATGCCAGTTGTTTTGTTGCCTTGTGGATCAACCTGGGCCAGACAAAATTTAATCCTTGCATCTGCTGCAACTGCACTGAAGACGGCTGGTCTTTTTGCCTTGTCTGTATTTAGATTGGCAAAGTCATTATTTAAAGCTGTTAGCTGAGAATTTATTTGAGCGTCACTGATATTTTGTGCATCCGTTTTATAAATAACATGAATCACAACAGGAATGTTAATTATTTCATTTAAAGTAGTATCTCTTGCAGCAAACTTTTTAGTAGCTTTTGCTATTTGTAGTTCAACTGCATCGAATGAATTTTGTAAAGAAGGGTTTGCCTGCAATAATTGGTGCTTGTAAGTTTCAGAACCGCAAATACGCTGTGCCTGTGCAGTGCCTGCAAAGAAAGTGAAAAGGAAAATTACCGTTAGTGCTTTCATATTAGTTGAATTAAAGGCCCCTCTTTGGGGACGCTTAATAGTATTCACGATTGATGCCAAAAGAGCAAACACACTACTGGCATGGCTTTCAACGAATATGAGATTGGATATCATTCCAGATTATGGAATAAAAGCTTTAATTGGTATTATTTCCGGACAAAAGCCGAAATGATTTTGCACAGGGAACTACAGCAAAAATGCTACAGAAGGATTTTGATAGTCTTAAAAAGGATACTGGAAACGAGGATAAAAATTCGGGAGAAACAACCTGCTACGAGAAAGAGATAAAAATAATAATCATCGGGTAACAATGTTTCAGAGTAGCTGCAAGTAACTATAATTTTTGAAGGCTGCCAAATTATTTGCAATCATTTATACCGTAAAAATCTTGCAGCATATATCGATAGGAATCTATTATTGAAGAGGATTTGAAATTCGTATTTAAATAATGTAGGAAAGTTGAAAACTTAAGTTTAAGATAAAAAGAAAAACCAAATTGTTTATCAAGTTTAAAATGAAGCTGTTGAATGACTAAAGCCCAGTACAACAGTAGAATCTCTGCTAATAGTAAAACCCTTATTATTTGCGATGCTTTTTAGCAGGCAGTTTAGCTGTCTTGAGCATTTCATTTGCTTTTGCTAATTTCTCTGGAAAAAGCACTTTGCCCCGATATTGATCAAGTGAAGGGTCAATACGTACTATAGGAACTTTTTTGTTATTCAATTCTTGTACCGTTTTCATGACTGTAATTTAATTAAAATTTCCGTTCTGCTAAAAAACCTTTGTATTCGTTTCCAATCTCAAATTCATAAAATTCGTCACCAACTTGTCCGTAAAGGTAAAAATCTACTTGCATTTCTTCATAAAACTTTGTTATGTCCATTCTATAAAGTCTAGTCCTTGCATCAGTACTTCCGGTTGCATAAACAAATGCTTCCGGATGGTTGTCAAAAAAAGCATACAATGCTGAAACTACTGTTGCCAATACCTTTTCACTGTCAGCATTGTTAGAAACTGCAAGGTCGTCAAGTTGTAACGTCTCATTAATTTTATACCCAAAAGCAAGATTATAAAGATTATTTTCATTTGTTTCTTGAAATTGAATAAGTTTTCTGATTGCTCCTTTGGGCCTTCACTAATAAATTCAAAAACTGTGTAAGTCTCTTCTGCTTTTATTGAATATCTTTCAACTTTCATTATTGCTAAATATGTAATTTAAAGTTAACCTTTATTTTTTTAGCATTTTTGGTTATGTTGATTTAGCATCGCAGCTTTCTCTTTGTTACATTTGCCATCCAAAAGCAATAAAATTCTGATGAAAAAAATTTATGTACTAATTAGTCTTGTTTATTTATTTTCCTGCAACAGCAACGACTCAGAAACAAAACCTGACGAAACTGTTTCCACAGGCAATGGACTTGCTATGCCAAAAGTATTACAGGCAAGTGTAATGGCAGCCTATCCGCATGATACCAGCGCATTTACAGAAGGACTTTTTGTACACAATGGTAAACTGTATGAAGGCACCGGGGAGAAAAAAGAATCTTTTATCCAGATTACCGATATTAAAACAGGCAAGGTGGAAAAGAAGTACCCGATAAAGGATAGTACCATTTTTGGCGAAGGCATTAATATTATCGGCGATAAATTGTACCAACTTACTTACCAGAACAATATCGTTTACGTTTACAACTTAAACGACCTCAGCAAGCCGGTACAAACTTTTCCCTGGCAATCGGAAGGTTGGGGCATGACCAATAATGGCACTGAACTAATTATCAGCGATGGGAAGCCTTCGGGTAATTTATATTTTGTAAATCCAGCTGATTTTAAAATTAAAAGAATTGTACAGGTAGCCGATAACCTGGGGCCTGTTGAATATATTAATGAACTGGAGTATATCAACGGCAGCATCTATGCCAACGTTTGGGGCACTACCTATATTTTGCAAATAGATCCATCCAATGGACATGTAATTGGCAAACTGGAAACTGCTTCTATCTTGAGTTCCTTCTATGCAAGCTACCCTATAAAAGAACTGGATAATGTACTCAATGGCATTGCCTACGACAGTACCAATCAAAAAATGTACATAACCGGTAAACGCTGGCCAAAGTTATTTGAGTTGAAATTGAACTGATGAAAGGGTTGTTAGTGGAAGGTTTAGTTGGTTTAGAATGTTTAGAGGGTTTAGAGTTTAAATGAACAACTAACCAACAAGCCATAAATAAAAAGTAGACAATCAGCAAATACCTAAATAACCGGATTACAATTACCCAGCAAACTCCAGCCATTTTGATTAAAATAAACCATCAATAAACCAACACCAATCAAACCCAATACAATTGCCCATATCCACCAACGGTCGGGGGGAGTTGGAGCCTCTTCATTTAAAAATTCAGTCATTTCCACATTGGTAGTTTTCCTGTCGCCCACCAACATATTGTGTTCAGCATCCTGTCGGATGGTGCGTACAGCACTTACCGGCTGAGTAAAAAAAGGATTGATCACTACCGGCTCAAAACGGATGGTTCCATTGGTTTCTTTATAAAAGTCACCAATACCATTGAGGTGCATAGAGCCCTCTTCATCTAAATTCTTTTTCATCAATTCGCTGATAGCAGAAAATTCATTATAAACATTTTCATTACCGGATATCGGAACAAAAACAATACTTTGAACTGGTGCTACAATTTGTTTATTAGAGAAATCAATTTCAGCTGGCGTGGTTGTGAGTGTTAGCTGTCCAATGCCGGGCAACCTGCAGGATTTTTTCTGAAAAAAAGCGGGTGCTATTAAATCATACATGTTTTGAAAAAGATTTGAGTTGATGGAAACTGTTACAAATATCTACCTCAAACCTGTATTTACAAGAAAAAATTTACTTCCATAATAACGGCGGCACATTAAAACCTAATAATTGCCCCGCCCAATACATTCAATCCATACACCGGATAATTTTTCCAGCGCTGGTATTTATTGTTGAAAAGATTATTCACATCCATCCAAACACTTATTTTTTTTGTGATGGCTAATTCTGCACCGATGCTCAAATCGGCACCACCACTCAAGGTGTTCTGGCTGTTATTTTTTAATAGATAAGGGCTGCTGCTGAACGCCCAGAAATCGCTTTTCAGCAATACCTGTTTAAATGCCCACCAACGTAGCGAACCATTTATTTCAACCGGTATGGTGCCCCATGCCCGCTCATTATCCTTCATCCCATTGTAGCCATTAAAAGTAAGTCCGCCGGTAACGGTAAATTTGTCCTGATCAATAAAACTCATATCGCCATGTATTCTGAAATCATTTACCCTTCTATCGTTACTAACTACAAAAGTATTACCCAACGCCGTGTCATTTATAAAGAAAGGCATGTTGTTAAAGGTGATCCAGGAGGCTTTGGCGCTAAAGCTAAAATGGTTTCCCACAGTAGCTTTCAATCCACCATAAAATTCTGTCGCTTTGGTATTTTGCTGTTGGGAAACGGTTTGCAACCATGGATTAATTGTAGCTAAATGCTGGTAGGTATTCTTTGTGATAGTACCTACTAAACCTGCCTGTATTAAAAAGATTTTGTCCGCAACTTTAAACTCCCCATAAATATTGGGCAACACATACAACTTGCCATTATCCCAGGTAGGTGATACACCTGCGTGCATATTGAACGCTGGTTTTGCATACAGCAGTTCCGGAGCCAATTGGTACACATTGTTGTTGAACTTCACATTACTGTCCAGATTTTTAGAAGAATAAGAAGTAATGTTTGCAGATACAGCCAGCTTAACAGAAAACGTTTCATCAAATGTTTTTGATAAGGGTACTGCTACCAGTAAACTGTTTTCAGCAAGCCGGCCTGGACTGTTGAAAATATTCACATTGATAGCGGGTTTATAATTAATGCCAGTTTCGGTTTCCAGTTTATTCTTTATAGCAGCTGATAAATTGATTTGCTGAAAACGTTGCAACACATCTGCCTTATTAAAATTGTTAACCAGATGATCGTATCCATACAAATGAAAATCCTGTTGGCCAAAACCGAGGCTTCCGGATATTTCGTTGGTGGGTGTAAAATAACTACCGGCTGCCTTTATATTCATCCCGGTGTAATCCTGGTTTTTGATAGAACCTTTGGAAGAAATATAATCAGCATATACATTTACCAATGAATTTTTTCCATCACCAAAACTAAACCCTCCACTGATGTAGGGCGTAGAATAATTCCCAAAGCCAGCCTTTAAATAATTTCTGATACCGAGGTCAAGTGATGTATCCTGCGTTAGTGCCAGTGGCCTTAAAGAACCCGGTTGATACGTATAAAAAAGGTTTTGCGATGGTATATTGTACGGCATTAAAACCTTGGAGGTATCTGCAGAAAGATTGGTGGCAGAAAAATTTATTTTCACTGCATTCCTCAGTACCGGTTTATAGCTGGAGGTAATATCAACCGTTTGCTTTCTTGAACTGTCTTTTTGGGCTACAGCCGATGCAATACTGCAACATCCAATGAATATGAAAAGGAAATATTTTAAAGTACGCTTCATAATATCTTTTAATAATGTTGGCCTGTTTTAAATGTGGCTTAAATTTTAGAACTAAGTTTTTCTTCTTCCTTTGCTTTAACTAATTTTTCCTGAGCAATAGTCTTTAACTCTGTAATAGCAGCATTCAATGCCACACTTTCGTAAGTAGCTTTTGCATTGAAATAATCTTTTTGCTGTAAAAAAACATCGCCCAATAGAATATACGATTTGGTAACCCAGTAATCGTAACTGCTGGTTTCCCTGATAACTATTTGTGCTGCTTTTTCAGCCGCTGCAAAATTATTCAAGCTAAATTGACAGCTCGCTATTTCATACCTTGCCTCTGCTCCCCATGCAGATTTATTAATGCCTGCGCAAGACTTGAAGGCAGCGATAGCCCCGGTAAAATCATTTTTTACCTGCAATGATTTACCCAGCACAAGGTATCCTACCGATTTGTCATCTGTACTGATTCCTTTTTTTGCAAGTAGCTCTTTGGCCACCTCATTGGCCTGCTCATAATCTTTTAATTGATAAAAGCTGCGGACCAGTCCCCTCAACGCTTCCAGCTGATTTTCCTGATTGATGGCACCGGCCATTAAAGCAGTAAAATATTTTTTGGCGCTGGCAAAATCTTTTATTTCAAAATAAGCAATTCTTGCGGCAGCCAATGTAGCCCGCTCAAAATATTTGCTAAGCCCTTTATCACTTACATAACCATAACTGTTGAGTGCATTGGCCCAGTCTTTAGATTTTGTATAACATTCACCACGGAAAAAATTTGCTTCTAAAGCAAAGGCGCCTAAAGGATATTGGGAAAGATAATTATTGAACCCTCCAATAGCGGCTGCACAATCATTGTTATTGTATTTTATTTCGGCTGCAGTGTAGGTAAGCGAATCAGCTTCACTCACAGAAATATTCTTCCCGTTCCTCCGCATTAACTCAACATATTCATTGGGTCTGCCATCTTCCACATAAATATTTTTGATATTACCCAATGCTTCATCTGCCTCTAAAGATTGAGGATATTGCTGAATCAATAGCTGGTAGTTGGTGAGTGCATCAGCATTTTTATTGAGATTATAATAACTAAGACCCAGCTTTAAATAGGCCGCCGGTTTAATTCCACCAGCATTGCTGAGACCTAATATATTTTTAAGATAGTTAATGGCCTCTGCAAATTTTTCTTCTGCCATGTAGGTATTGGCAATTTCCATATTAGCATCCGGTACTAAACTACTTTTGGGATATTGCCGGATAAGATTATTTAAGGTAGTTATTTTATTTGAACCGCTTTTAACCCCTGCAATCATTGCCTTTTGAAATAAAGCATAATCACTTTGCGGCAATGCATTGTTGAGTACATTATCATACATTGCATTTGCTTTTGCAAAATCCTTGTTCATGAAATTGCAGTCAGCGCTGCGGATGTAAGCATCCTGTTCCAGTGTGGTTGCTGTTGTATTTACTTTAGCAACTGATTCAAAATTAGTTAACGCCTGTTTGTAATTTTCTTTCTTTAACCAGCTATAACCAAGGTTATACTTTGCAGTTAAAGGATTGGCCTCGCCCTGTGTACCGGCGCCACTTTGCAGGTAGGTTGATAAAAACTTAATTGCCTCATCATACCGGGAAGTTCTAAACGCAATTTCCCCTTTCCAGAAATTTGCGTATGCAGTAACGGAAGAGTTGGGTAACCCGATAATTTTTGTAAATAATTCATCCGCTGTTAAAAGCTGCTGGTCGTTCATATACTCTACTGCCTTTCCGTATAATATTCTAGGATAAATCTTTTGCATGGTAACCGTAGGCTTTGCAAATGATTCGTACATGACCAATGCATCACTAAAGTTGTTGGTGTTGGCCAGCATACTGACCAGAATTTCCTTGGCCTCTGTTGTATATGAAGATGCCGGGTAGCTTGTAGTAAATTGCTGCATTTCGTTCAGCGCTATATTCTGGTAACCCAGTTCGTAAGATAATTTGGCATAATTGAACCGGGAAATTTCTTGCTGTTGTATGTTGCTGCTGTTAACTGCACAAAACTGAAAAGCACTTCTTGCATTCGCCTTATCATTGATTCTTAAATAACAATCTCCCAACAGGTACATGGAGTTTTGCCCCAATGAATCTTTCTCGTTACTCAATTGTTTTAACCCTTCAATAGCCTTGTTTATTTGGTTGGCTTCGTAATAGCAATAACTTAATTCGTACAAATCTTCCTTGCTTACTTTGGGGCTATTTGTAACATAGTATTCCAGCAGTGGCAATGCTTTTTTAAAATTCTTTCTTTCAAAATAAATCTGGCCCAGCAACTGTTTCATTTCCTTCTCGTAGTATAACCCTCCTCTGCTTAGTACGCTTTCACCATAACGCAATGCCTCGTCTTTTTTATTCTGAAAATAAAATATTTCAGCAATATAATAAGGCACTACACCTTTGTAATCATCCTTGCTTTCTACCAGCTTAAAAGATTTTAATGCATCCTCATATTTATGATCGTAGAAGCTGATAAACCCATGATAATAATTGGCAGGAATAAAATATTTACTTTCCGGTAACTGATGAATTTCATTGAACAGCGGTCTTGCTTTATCAAATTGTTTGAGGTTAAAATAGCAATACCCCATCTCGAATTTAGCATCTGCAATTTCTTCATTGCTTAGGTTATCGAGCCCTGCATTTTCATAATTAAAAATCGCTTTTTGGAAATCATCTTTTTGAAAATAATACTTTCCCAGATGATAGCTCATGAGTTGTGCACGTGGAGCATTATTCATCCCATCGATGTATTGAGTGGCCTCATCAGCAGCAACCGGTAATTGTAGTTTAAGCCGGCAAACGGTATAATAATAATTAACGTCATCATATAGATAAGTGGCGTTGGTTTTTTGATTGTCTTGCTGCTGCTGCTTTACAGCCTGCAGCAATGGATAGGCCAACGCATACTGCTGTTCTGTAAAAAGCTGTTTGGCTTCTTTAAAATCTTTTTCAGCATCTATAAATACATGTGTTTGTTGAGAAAAAACTGCACCGGATATTAACAGGAAGAGGATAACAGCACCCAAAAATTTATTTATCATAATTATTGCATCATTCATTTTTACAGATTGTAAAATTAGCTATAAAGCCTGCTTTGCAAACACCATTCCAAACCATATGTGAATAAGTGGATAACTACTATTTTATTAGTTTAGCAGATACGTCGTTTTAAAGACAGTCCCCTATTTATGTTTAGTGGGTTTAGATGTTTAGAAGGTTTAGCTGTTTAGCTCTTGATCTAAATAACAAACCATAAATAAATGAAACGAATGTACATTCGCAGCGCTGTTAATAAAAAGGTAAAGTAATACGCATGCTTTTTTATTCAAGACAATTATTCTTAAAACCAAAAAAGTAAAAATCAATGAAAAAATTATTGTCAACAAAATATTCGGCAGGAGCATTTAGTACGGCCGTTTTTTTATTGAGAATTACCGTAGGTGCATCAATGCTAAATCATGGTTACAGCAAATTAATTCACTTTGCAGATATGCAACTCAAGTTCATGAATTTTTTAGGGTTGGGCAGTACGGTTTCTTTATCAATGGTAATTTTTGCTGAATTTTTCTGTTCTGTATTTTTAATATTGGGCCTATTTACAAGGCTTGCAACTATACCACTAATTATTACGATGGGAGTTGCTTTGTGGAAAGCGCATCATTTTGAAGTTTTTGGAGATGGAGAAAAGGCCGTTTTATATTTGGGTGCATATATAACTTTGCTTTTGGTAGGCCCCGGCAAAGCAAGTCTGGACAGTATGATGGGGAAATAGCTTTTGTTATTGTGGGAATAAAATTCGGGGTGAATGGTCAATGGTCAATGGTCAATAGCGCATTGTCAATGATGAAGAGTCAGTTTGTGAATAGTGAATGGTGATATAATTTATAATGGGATTGCTATATTTTTAGTTATTTGTGATGGTATAATAAAAGCTGAATAAAGATAATTAAGTGGAAGGGCTCCCCGATAGCAGCGTAAAGCCCACAGCTGAAGGAGCCCCCACCGACTACCTCAAAATGGGGAGCGTTGGCGGGGCCGCAGTCAAGGCCTTATGGCGGTTCCGATAACTATCGGAATGCTGCGAATAGCCGGTTTAAATGCCGGTTTAAGCTCACTAGCTGAAAGCCCCAAAGAAATGTTCTAATTTTGTACGATTGAATCCATTAGTGCTTAACCTGCCTTATTTAATTGCAGAAAAATGTTTATAACAGAAACACAAATTAGAATTCATTACGCTCTTACCGATCAGATGGGTGTGGTGTATCATGGCCACTATGCCCAGTTTTATGAAATTGGAAGGGCAGAGGCTTTGCGGCAGATCAGTTACTCTTACAAAGACATAGAAGCCATGGGCATTATTATGCCGGTAGTGGATATACACAGCCGGTTTTTACGCCCCGCCAAATACGAAGACCTTATAACTGTAAAAACCATTTTGAAAGAATTGCCGATACACCACAAAATTATTTTTCATCATGAGATATACAACCAACAGGATGAACTATTAAACACTGGTGATGTAACCTTGTATTTTATGCATAGCAAAACAATGAAACGCTGCGAAATGCCGTTGGTTTTAAAAGAAAAGCTGGCAGGCTATTTTAGTTCCACCTAATGTATTCTAAACCAACCTTCCATTTTTTTCATTTTCGAGCAATCCCTTTTTTAGAAAATTGTCCAAAATACTAACGGCTTCGGGCTGTGTGGTAAAGCAAACAATCTTTACCCCAATCATTTTCCGAATGTGGATTAACTTTTTTAGATTATCATTTTTAATGGCAAACTCTAAAGCCAACCATTCGTTGTAATAGCAGTCTACATCCTAAGCTTCCAAAAAATAAATTGACTTTTCTGCCCAGTAGTGCCGATAAAAATCTTGTAAAAAAAGATTCTAATTCTCCTGTTTTGATTAAAGAAATATAGTGAACTAAAAGCGTTTCTTTAAAGACGGATTCCTGTAATGATTTCGGAAAACTCATTTTTTTTATGTTCTATAAGATGTTGAATTGCTATTAGAATTTTATAGCATTATCTTTTCGAATCAACCTATTTAAATAATACGATGGCAGCAAACTATTGGCGGGTGCTGTATTCGGCAAGGTTTTATTCATTTCGTTGTAGAATTAACAAAGTCTGCCTGCAAAAACTGCTGACGCAAAACTCAATAAACTTTTCTCCTTGTTAACACTTCCAAAATAATGTCTTTTTTCAAAGAACTAAGGATAGTTGGGAATTACATGGTAACTAATTTTAAAGAAAGCGCTATGAAGTATTAAAATAATTATTTATACTTACAAGGTATTTTATTTTTCCCCAATTTTAAATCTAGTCAAAATGAAACTTTTCAAAATTCTCACCGCAGTGTTTGTAGCTTCTATTTTCCTTGTTACAGGTTGTAAAAAGGAAATAATGAATACCAACAAAGCTGATTTACAAACTGAAACTAAAATTTCAGCAAACCACGCAAACAGGCTTTCTCCAGCCGATTTAAAAGTAAAACTTGCAAGTTTGCGGGCTTCATTACCTGCCGGCTATGAAAAAAGGTTAGCGCTAAATTCAACGCTGTTATTGAAAATGCACCCTGAGTACAGGAATATGGTTCAAAAAGCGGTGCATGCAATTGAGCCAACAGCTTGTGATGCTAACACCCCACTCAACCTATGGTTTAATCAGGAACTTGCTGACTGGGACAATGATGTTTTTTTCTTCGCAATTATTACCGGCATGCTTGACTTCCCTACCTACGATGCATTGCTTTTTGAAAACAACTCTGCCAATCAATATTTTGGATTAAAGGGTGAACATACCCAACGGTTAACCAAAACATTTAAAGACTTAAAACGTTTCTGGAATATTCAATCCAATGGAATTGTATTGGCAGCGATGCATGGAAATATGCTTCGTAACCGGGATAAAGTTATCAGGATTGATATGATCCTCTATGGAGATGACCAAGCTACCGCAGCGTTTTGGGCCGACTTAATTATTCAACTACTTGACTACATTCCTCAATATAGAAATGGAGACCATCCAATTTTTACCTTTAATGCTTTTGCACAGTCATCATTTCCATTCCCGCCTTATGGAATTATTCCCGATAAGATTATTATGGGAGATGGTATCATGGACGCTTATACAGGTATCGGGTATGACGATGTTGCACCACAGGCAATATTAGCTCATGAGTATGGTCATCACATTCAATTTCAACTTGGAATATTTGAAGGTACACCCAGCCCGGAGAATACGAGAAGAACAGAATTGATGGCTGATGCTTACTCTGCTTACTACCTTTCGCATGCAAGAGGCGCTTCTATGCAGTGGAAAAGGGTTAAGCAATTTTTGCAGGTGTTTTTTAATATAGGCGATTGTTACTTTGACGACTTGGGCCACCACGGCACCCCAACCCAAAGAATGGCTGCTGCCGAATGGGGTTATAGTGTTGCTAACGATGCACAAAAGCAAGGACACATACTCACAAGCCAACAATTTACAGCTCTTTTTGAGGCACAGTTATCGGCAATTATTGCACATTGATTATTTCATTTGCAAAATAAAAACTATAAAAGGGTGAGCTAAAAGTTCACCCTTTTTATTTAATAAATTAACTTGCCAATACCTTTATAGCTTATGATTCAAAAATAACTTGCCCAAACAACACGGTTCCTTCAAGGCGAATATTTACTATCTCATAGCATAAAACTTCATTATTCAGTGG
>JBBQEA010000020.1:0-34633 GCA_038320245.1 Chitinophagales bacterium
ACAAGCTCTTTGTTAGCTATAATTAGTTCTGCAGCCCTTTGCTCTTTTTCTTTGTTTTGAAAGGCAAGTTCTTTATTGGCAATAATTAATTCCGCCGCCCTGTTTTCTTTTTCCTCATTTTGATAAACCAGTTCTTTGTTGGCAATAATTAACTCTACTTCCCTTTTACCTTTCTCTGCATCCTTAAAAGCTATTTTTTTGTTCGCTAACTTCAACTCTGCTTCCAGTTTTTCCTTCTCTTCACCGTTAAAGAAAGACTCCTTAGAAGCAATAAGTAACTTATCCTGTTTATTATTTTTTGCCATTTTAATTCATGATAAATTGAGCTGCTTGTAAAATTGATGTAAAGAGAATGGTATAAAAAATTGAGGATAGAGAAGTAATATTTATCTCATTTTATTAAAGGTAACGTAATGCATTGAGCTCAAAAGATAAACATATGTATTGGTTGCATTTCAATAGCAGGAAAAGTTCTTAAAAAAGAAAGTGGCAGTCTGTAAATGACTGCCACTTTCTTTGGGGCGTTTATTACTTTAAACCCTACGGTAAATTATATTGTAAGATGTCTAAGCATAAACTCTTTTTATGATTGCAACTTAATTACAATAGCTATTTAACAAAGCTGGCTTGCAATATTTCATCACCTGTATTCACCATCATTTTATAAATGCCAGCTGGTAATTTACTTATATCTATTTGATTGCTGGCAATTGCCGGCACCATCTTTTTTATCAAAGACCGGCCTGTGATGTCAAAAATGGTTATGGCAATTCTTCTATTAACCTGTAATCCCGTAATAAGGAAATTGAGTTGATTATTTATAACAGGATTATTGAACACCGTAATACCAACGCCGGATTTTTTTATGTTGATTCTTACAACAGCAGAATAAACAAATTTTCCGTCTTTATCTACCATTTTTAACCGGTAAACAGCAAAGCCTTTTGGGGTAGAAAACGGAACATCTGTAATACTGTATTTTGAGGCAATGTCTCCGCCTTTTGCAGCAATGGCAGCTTTAAAAACCCAGTTGCCTGAAGCATCCTGTTGCTCTACTTCAAAATTATTCAGATTCAATTCTACACTGGTTTCCCAAATTAAATTAACCTTGCTGCGCTCTTTGTATGCGTTGAAATAACTAAGTTTTACCGGCAATGCCTGGTTACCAATTTGTGCCCTAAGTTCTCCACCCGGAAAAGATGAATTGTGCAGGTTTAAATAACTTAATCCGTTGATCATTTTAACGGCAAACTCCGGGCTAACAACACCACTACCGCTAATAGTGCCTGCTGTAGCGGAGTTAACGCTAAGCGCAACAACTACCGGACCGTTGGCTCCCACAGCTCCATCATGAATATGTGCAGCACTTGCATTGGCTGCAAGGCCACTAAAAGAACCGGTTACAAACACCATGTTACTCACTTTGTCCAGAAGTACTGTTGCAGAAGCAGTTGCTGTTGATGCATTGGCAGGTACTTCCTGTGAACCTTGCAGGTTTACAAAATAGGTTTCTACCTTCCCTGCATTGGTACCATTTAGTTGTCCTCTTAGTTCTCCACCTGGGAAATTGACACTGTGGACATTTACATAAAGGTTACCTGCAAAAAGATCTAATTCCTGCGTTGGCGTAAATAACACACTGCTACTTAATGTACCGGAAGTTCCTCCGGTATTTGTAAGCGCAAATAATACGCCTGCATTGGTTCCCGGTGCAGCAGGTCCATGAACATGCGACACGGAAGCAGCGCTGGAAAGATTTTGATAACTTCCGGTAAGCACAAGTGCCTTGGTGCTGGAATTATAATTTACAATTACTGTACCCGATCCGGTTGATGCATTAGCAGGTACTTCCTGCGAACCCTGGAGGGTAGCAGTAAAATAGTTATCAGTTGATGTTGCAGTAACCTGACCCCTTATTTCCCCTCCAGGAAAACTGGCGTTATGAACATTTACGTAAGCATTTCCATCAAGTATGCTGGCTTTGTTTGCACTATTAACGGCTGTTGCCGCATGAAGCGTACCTGATGTGGCAGCTGTAAAATCAAGGCTAATAAAAACCGGGCCGTTAGTACCGGTTGACCCGCTGTGCACATGTGCTCCGGATGCAGCTGCAGCAAGATTCGTAAATGCTCCTGTTAAATAAACCGAGTCGATCAATTTATCGACTAAAATTATTGCAGCACCAAAAGCTGTTGATGCGTTGGATGGCACTTGCTGTGTTCCTTGTAGATTGGCAGTAAACATTTCGGCTTGTCCATCCGATGCAGGAAGTAATTGTGCTCTTGCTTCTCCCCCAGGGAAACTGGCATTGTGTACATTAACGTACATATTGCCGTCCAGCAGCATCGTTTCCTGCGCAGCAGTTAAAGTAAAAGCACCTTTAAGACCACCATCCGTGCCACCGGTATTACTTAAACTAAAAAGCACGCCAGCATTGGAACCCGCTGCCGCAGCACCATGAATGTGTGAGGCGGAAATAGCTGCACTTAGATTACTGTAATTACCCCAAAGTTCTAAAAATTTAGTAGCCGGTACATATTTCACTATTACAACACCGGCAGCCAATGATGAATTTGCAGGAACTTCCTGACTGGATTGAATGATGCCCTTAAAAAATTTGTCTTGAGCCTTAAGGGAAATACCAAACAATAAAAAAAAAGATAAAAGTAGATGTGTTAGTTTCATGTGCGTTTGTTTTTTTGAAAAAAAATGATTCAATAATTATTTAATAAATTGGCAGTTAAAATAGAGGGGGATTAAATAAAACGGAATATTTCTACATATACTACCCTGTAACAAACAAAGTATATGCCATTTAGTTTGGTTGAAAATGAGATGCCTGTTATACTAAATGTTCGGTAAACTAAGTCGCTAAACGCAAATAATCAACCAATGGTTGTTTCCATAAAAAATATTTTTTACTGATATTAAAAATTGTCGAAAAAATTAAACACCTGAATAATGTTTCTTGTAAAGTAAGAAAATGAAAAAATTATTTAATTAACATCACAGCTGCCATAGTTTCCATACCATCAAACAAATTCTGCAAGCGGATATTTTCATTTTCGGCATGCTGGTTATTATCATGGTTGGCAATAGGAAGCGTAATGGTATTTGCTTTTAAATACTTTTCAAATACAAACAACGGAAGGCTGCCTCCCATGGTTGGTTGCAGTACTAACTGGTTGCTGGTAGTAGCTTTAACTGCTTCAACTACTTTTTTAACAACAGGCAAATCCATGGATGTTCGTTGTGCATTGTAACTATCCTCACCTGCAATTACTTTAATTATTTTGCCGTATTTTCTTCTTTCATCATCGGTGGGCTCATGATCGGTTACAAAATATCCCTGGCCTATTATGTGATCAATTACTTTTTGTTGCTGTCTTCTCCAGTCATTACCCAACACTAGCCTTAAATCAATAACAGCAGTTGCAAAAGTGGGAATTTGATTGGATGCCTGTTTACCAACATTACCGCTTTGCATGCCATTGATGTTTAGCGAAGGCTGGTTGATGGCCTCACTTAATGTAACCGCCGGCGATTCAACTGCACTGATGCCTAATTCATTTTTCATTTGCTCATCTACAGATGGCACTTCCTGTAAAGCCTTTCTTTCTAAAGGAGTTAATGGTATTACATCATCATAAAAACCTTTTACCGCCACTCTCCCATTGTCATCCTTCATGGATGCCAATAATTTTGCCAGCATCATCGCCGGGTTGGGAGCCCAGTTACCGTAATGCCCGCTGTGTAAAGGTCTTTTAGAAGCATACACTGTCAAGTCGAGGTGAGCATCTCCTCTTACCCCAAAATAAATTTGCTTTTTACCGGTTGGATGTACGGGGCCATCACAAATAATCCATAAATCGGATTGCAGCAAAGCCGAATGTTGCTCCAGTATTTCATACAAATGAGGAGAGCCAGCCTCTTCCTCTCCTTCAAAAAAAAACTTCAAATTACAGGTTGGCTGCAGACCGCTTTTCTTTATGGCATCGTAGGCATTTAAAATAGCAACCACCCCCGCTTTATCATCTGAAGCGCCTCTGGCATAAATCCTCCATTCCGGGTTGTAGTTATTATCAGCAGGAAAAGGAATATTAGTCCCCGCTTTATCAATTGCAGCAGAAAATAATGTTGGCACAAAAGGCTCCAATCCCTTTGCCCATTGGGCAGGGTTCACCGGCTGACCATCATAATGGGCATAAAAAATAAGTGTTTGCTTTGCGCCCGGTACCATCACTTCACCATACACTGCCGGCGGTACACCTGCGGTAGTTCCATCTAATAGCTGAACTTTTTGGATTCCTCTTTTGGTCATCATGTTCATAATAAAGGCAGTATTCTTTTGAAGGTTCACCGTGTCTTTGGCAACATTAGGCAGCGCAAGCAATTCCACAAACTCCCCGATGATTCCGTTGGCATGCTGCTTTGTGTAATTTCGGATTTTAAGCACATCGGGTGATTGAGCCATACCTACCTGAGCAATCAATATAGCGGAGTAGAAAAACAAACAGTGCTTTTTCATGAAATGAAGTTGAGTGTAAAAAATATCAGTAATAATTATTGGAAATGATTTTATCGAATGTAACAACAATTTATGCCAATTGCTTAAACACTTGAATGAACGAAAGAAAAAAAACATTTCTATTGCTTTAAACAGCTTAGCAAAATTTTTCCCTTATATCATACTGTTCAGTCATAAAATGATATTTGTTTTAAACAGCAGCAAGCTTACCTTTGCAACTATGCAACTCTGGAAAAATATCATCAGCAAGCCTTCCTAGTTTTCCTAATCATTTGTTGCTGCCTGCAATTCTTTACTTCCTGCTACATTTTATTTCTTTAACTTTTTAAATCATGTTTTTGCATGATAGGAGCCATCATAAGAACCAATTTTCAATCGAAAATTATTGCCACACAAATTCCATCTAATCAAAACAAAATAAAAATAAACACATGAAAACAATCATCGAACCATTTAAAATAAAATCGGTTGAGCCAATTTATTTTACAACGAAAGAAGAGCGTATTGATATTTTAAATAATGCTTTTTATAATCCTTTCCTTATTCGATCCAACGATGTATTGATAGACCTGCTCACCGACAGCGGCACAAGTGCCATGAGCAGCAACCAATGGGCTGGCATAATGCGGGGCGACGAATCGTATGCAGGCAGTCCAAGTTTTTTTCGTTTTGAAGAAACCATACGGCAAATAACCGGTATGCCATTGGTAATTCCCACCCATCAGGGAAGGGCATCAGAAAAAATTCTATTTAGTATTTTAGGCGGCAAAGGAAAATATTTTGTGAGCAATACCCTGTTTGATACAACCCGTGCCAATATTGAATTCTCCGGTGCCGAGGGTGTTGATTTTATTTGTGAAGAAGGTAAACATCCTTCCATTCCGGCGCCCTTTAAGGGAAATATGGATACAGCTGCTTTTATAAAATTCATTGCAGAAAAAGGAGCTAAAAATATTCCACTTTGTGTTATAACAGTTACCAACAATTCCGGTGGTGGACAGCCGGTTAGTATGGCAAATATTAAAGCGGTGAGAAAGATTTGTACAGAAAATAATATCCCGCTCTTTATAGATGCATGCCGGTTTGCAGAGAATAGTTATTTTATTAAACTGCGTGAAGCCGGGTATGCTGATAAGCCGGTTACTGAAATTGCAAAAGAACTTTTTTCTTATGCTGATGGCTGTACCATGAGTGCCAAAAAAGATGCTTTTGCAAACATTGGTGGTTTCCTCGCCATGCATGATGAAGCGCTTGCATTACAATGCAGAAACCTGCTCGTTATTACAGAAGGATTCCCAACTTATGGAGGCCTTGCCGGTCGTGACCTGGAAGCTATTGCAATTGGCCTGATAGAAGTAATGGACGAACATTACCTGCAGTATCGCATCCGCAGTATTGAATACCTTACCAATAAATTAATTGCGGCAGGCGTACCTGTAATGCAGCCTGCGGGCGGACATGCGGTGTACATAGATGCCAAAGCTTTTTTGGATCATGTGCCGGTGGAGCAATATCCAGGGCAGGCATTGGTTGGTGCTTTGTATGTAGCAGGTGGCATCCGCAGCGTTGAAATTGGTTCGCTTATGTTTGGTAAATATGGAGCAGACGGCCACCTGTTGCCTGCCCAAATGGAACTGGTTAGGCTGGCAATTCCAAGAAGAGTGTACACACAAAGCCATATAGATTATGTGGCCGAAGTAATTATTGAAGTATTCAACAACAGGAGGGAAATTAAAGGATTAAAAATTATGGAGGAGGCTCCAATGCTGCGGCATTTTACTGCAAAACTGCAACCGGTGGAATGAGAAAAAATGAATTGGTAACAGCAAAATTATGATTGCCCTTCAAGGAAATGCTACAGTAGGGTTGTTGTAGCTACTGCAGTAACTCTATTTTTAAAAATGCCTGTAAAAAATATATTGCTCCGTGTAAGTTGTATTGGTTATTAACTTATTTTAGAGCATCGAATGTGCTGCTAGTTTTAAAATCCTCTTACAACCCGTTTTTAAGCATTTAATTTATTGGAGTGATGAAATAAAAAAAGCGACTTGCGCCGCCTTGAATGTTTTCACAACGGAATAATCCTTATTGTGATTTGCTTTCAATATGGTAAATGTATAACCTTAACCTTAAATAAAACAACTATTATGAAAAGAATTTTGGGATTGGATTTGGGAACCAATAGTATTGGATGGGCTTTAATTACGCAGAACAACAACACACAGGAAGACGAGATCACTAAGCTGGGCTGTCGTATTATTCCGATGAGCGAGGATATAATGGGAAAGTTTGATAGTGGCATTACAGAATCGGATACTGCAGCCAGAACTGGTTTTAGGGGTGTTAGAAGATTAAGAGAAAGGTGCTTATTAAGAAGGGAACGGTTACATAGAGTGCTGAATATTCTTCAGTTTCTTCCAGCTCATTATGCTAAACAAATTGATTTTGAGAGGAGACTGGGGCAATACTTACCAGAATCAGAACCTAAAATTGCTTATCGCCAAAATGAGGAAACGAATGCCTTTGAGTTTGTTTTTAAGAATTCATTCTCAGAAATGCTGGAGGATTTTAAAATACACCAGCCTCAATTGTTGGAAGGTGGCAAAAAATTGCCCTACGATTGGACAATCTATTACCTACGCAAAAAAGCATTAACCCAAAAAATCGAGAAAGAAGAGCTGGCATGGCTCCTACTAAATTTTAATCAAAAGAGAGGCTACTATCAACTAAGAGGTGAAGACGAAGAAGAAACACCAAACAAGTTGATCGAGTTTCATTCTTTAATGGTAAAAGATGTAATTGATAGCGGAGATAGAAAAGGTAAAGATGAAATTTGGTACAATGTTATTTTAGAAAATGGATGGATTTACAGAAGAACAAGTAAAACACGTTTGGAATGGACAGGCAAAATAAAAGAGTTTATTGTAACTACTGATTTAAACGAAGATGGATCTGTAAAAACCGATAAAGATGGTAAAGAAAAACGTTCATTCCGTTCACCAGCCGAAGGCGACTGGACATTGGTAAAAAAGAAAACAGAGTTTGTTATTGAGCGCAGCAAAAAAACCGTTGGCTCCTTCATCTATGATACATTACTACAAAACCCAAAACAAAAAATAAATGGTAGTTTAGTAAGGGTAATTGAAAGGAAGTTTTATAAAGATGAACTACGGCAAATATTAGCTACTCAGCAGCAGCACCATACCGAACTACAAGACAAGATTTTGTATGCGAAATGCCTTGAAGAGCTTTATGAACATAATGAATCGCACAGAAATAGTAATCAGGATAAAGACTTTGCTAACCTATTTTTAAACGATATTATTTTTTACCAGCGTCCTCTAAAAAGTAAGAAATCCTTAATCAGCGATTGCAAGTATGAAAGCAGAACCTACTTGCTAAATGGAGAAAAGAAAACAGAACCCATAAAATGTATTGCCAAATCACATCCACTATTTCAAGAGTTTAGGCTATGGCAATGGATGAAGAATTTATCTATTTTCGAAAAGGCTACAGATGTTGACGTCACCAGCCAATTTATACAATCAGAACAGGATTGGGTAAACTTGTTTGAATGGCTGAATGACAGAAAAGAAGTTGACCACAAAGCACTACTCAACTATTTACTAAAGCCACTAAAACTAAAAGTGAGTAACTACAGATGGAATTATGTTTACGACCACATTAAAGATGAATCTAAAAACTATCCTTGTAACGAAACCAGGTCTCAAATCCTTTCCAGGTTGACTAAAGTTGAAAATGTTGCTGCTGATTTTTTAACTAAAGAAACTGAAGAATCACTTTGGCATATTCTCTATTCAGTTAACGACAGATTGGAAATACCAAAAGCACTAAAAACATTTGCAAGCAAACATAATTTGGGAGATGATTTTGTAGAACAGTTTAAAAAGTTTCCACCTTTCAAAAATGACTACGGCTCCTACTCTGCAAAGGCAATCAAGAAGCTATTACCATTAATGCGAATGGGGAAATATTGGAGTGAAGCTAATATTCATGAAAAAACCCAGGAAAGGATAGGCAAAATAATTAATGCAGAATATGATGAAACTGTTAAAGACCGAGTGAGGGATAAGGCTATAAACCTCAAAGAGGTAACAGACTTTAAAGGCTTACCACTTTGGCTTACGAGTTATGTTGTATACGACAGACATTCAGAAGACGGTGAAATAAAAAAGTGGAAATCTGTACAGGATTTAGAAAATTACCTGAAAGAGTTTAAGCAACATTCTCTCCGCAACCCAATTGTAGAGCAGGTAATTGCTGAAACATTAAGAGTAGTGAAAGACATTTGGATCACTTACGGAAAAGGCGTTGAAAATTTCTTTGATGAAATACATATTGAGTTGGGAAGAGAAATGAAAAACCCAGCCGATAAGCGCAAAGACATGACCAACAAGATAACTGAAAATGAGAATACCAACTTACGTATAAAAGCTTTGTTGGCTGAAATGATGAATGACAAGAATGTTGAAAATGTTCGTCCATACTCACAAAGCCAACAGGAAATATTGAGGATTTATGAGGAAGGTGCATTGAATGCGGAAACAGAATTACCAGACGACATTGTAAAAATTAGTAAAACTGCACAACCAGCAAAGAACGATCTGATTCGCTACAAACTTTGGTTAGAACAAAAATACAGGTCACCCTACACCGGTAACATAATTCCACTTAATAAGCTTTTTACCCCGGCTTATGAAATTGAGCATATTATTCCGCAATCAAGGCATTTTGATGATTCTTTCAGCAATAAAGTTATCTGCGAAGCGGAAGTAAATAAATTGAAGGATAATAAGCTGGGCTTAGAATTTATAAAAGCTAACTATGGCCAAAAAGTACCCATAACATTTGGCAAGCCTGTTACCATATTCACAGTTATTGATTACGAAAAATTTGTAAAAGACCATTACTCCAAGAGTCGTGGCAAAATGAAAAAACTATTACTAGAAGAAATACCTGAAAAGTTTATTGAAAGGCAAATGAATGATACCAGGTATATAAGTAAAATGGTTAAAAATCTGCTTTCCAATATTGTTAGAGCAGAAACAAAAGACGAAGGAACAACTTCCAATTATGTATTATCAACCAACGGACAAATCACCTCTATACTGAAACAAGATTGGGGATTAAATGATGTTTGGAATGAAATAATTACCCCTCGTTTTGAAAGACTGAACGCCATGACCAATAGTAGCAATTTTGGTAGCCTTAATGAAAATACAGGTAAGTTTCTTCCAACCGTTCCTTTAGAATTATCAAAAGGATTCACCAAAAAGAGAATTGACCATCGGCATCATGCTTTAGATGCTTTGGTAATAGCATGCGCCAGCAGAAACCACATCAATTATTTAAATAACCAAAGTGCTTTAGAAAAAGGTAACAAGGAAAATAAACAGCAAAAGAGAGAAGATTTAAGAGCTATACTTTGTTACAAAAAATACAATGAAGGAAGTGAAAAGAACTACAAATGGGTTTTTAAAAAACCATGGGGAACCTTTACCCAACAAGCAAAAGAACAACTATATACCACCCTTGTAAGTTTTAAGCAAAACCTTCGGGTGATCAATAAAACAGTGAATAAATATGAACGATGGGCAAACAATAATGGTGTGCTTGAAAAGATTGTTGCAACACAAACAACAGGAGAAAGTTGGGCTATTAGAAAGCCCATGCACAAGGATACAATTTCTGGTTTGGTAAGGTTGCGGTTTAAAAAAGTTGTTATGCTCAATGCAGCATTGGACAATTGGGAATCTATTGTTGATAATGATTTGCGTAAGCACATAAAAAGTCTTGTAGAGATGCAGTATGACAAAAAAATGTTGCAGAAATATTTTAAAGACCTCAAAAACAAATGGAAAGAAAAAGATATTACTAAAGTGGAGATTTACTATTGGGATAAAGAAAATGTTGCCTCGAGAGTAAAATTGGATGAGTCTTTTTCTGAAGCAAAAATTCAATCAATTACAGACACAGGCATTCAGAAAATACTATTAAACCACCTCAACAAAGAAAAATATCAAACCGCAAAAGATGAAAAGGGTAAGAAAATTGAACCCGAAACGCTAGCCTTTTCTGCAGATGGTGTAGACGATCTCAATAAGAATATTAAAGAACTAAACGAAGGTAAATTTCATCAGCCCATCTTTAAGGTAAGAACTTATGAGCCAAAGGGAAATAAGTTTAATGTGGGGCAAACAGGAAATAAGAAAGATAAGTTTGTAGAAGCTGCCAAAGGAACTAACCTCTTCTTCGCAATTTATAAAGACACTAACGGCAAACGCAATTATAAGAGTGTGCCATTTAACGAAGTTGTAGAAAGTCAAAAACTAGCAGCCAATCTAAAGCAAAAGCCAACCTCGGTACCTGAAAAAAATGAGATCGGCGATATTCTATTATTTGAACTTTCGCCAAACGATTTAGTGTATTTGCCAACTGAAGAGGAAAAAGATAATTCAAGTTTAGTTAATGTTAAAAATATTACTAAAGAACAACTCCAAAGAATCTATAAAATAGTAAGTTTTACTGGAAATAGGCTTTATGCCATTCAAAGCAATGTTTCAAAATCAATTGTTGATAAAATAGAGTATACTCAATTAAACAAACTTGAATCGTCATTGGAAAAGAAATCAATTAAAGACCATTGCTGGAAACTTCAAGCAAACAGAGTTGGAGGAATTATCAAAATAATCAAATGATAAAACGCACCATCTGTATCGAAAACGCCTGCTTTTTAAAATTTGCTAATGAACAAATGGTGGTGAGTTATAAGCATATAAAAGGGCTGGAAGATAGGGAAGACAGAACCGTACCGATAGAAGACCTCGGCATGCTCGTTTTGGAACATCAGCAAATAAGCCTTACCCATTATTTGCTAAACAAACTGGCCGAAGGCAATGTAGCAGTAGTAACCTGTAATGATACCCGCCACCCTACCGGCCTGCTGATGCCGCTTGAAAGTAATACACTACAGAGCGAAAGATTCAGATGGCAGATAGAGGCAAGCGAACCTTTAAAAAAACAGCTCTGGCAACAAACTGTAAAAGCCAAAATTATCAATCAGGCAGCCGTATTAAAAAGATGGGATGGTAAATATAAACTGCTGGAAAATTTAGCAGATAGTGTAAAAAGTGGTGATACTGATAATAACGAGGCGGTGGCTGCGGCGCATTACTGGCGCAACCTGTTTCCACCGGCATGGAATTTTTATAGAAAGCGGGATGGCCTGCCGCCAAATAATTTATTAAACTATGGCTATGCCATTGTAAGGGCAGGCATGGCAAGGGCCATTGTAGGTGCAGGTATGTTACCCACCATGGGTATTTTTCATCGCAACCGCTACAATGCCTATTGCCTTGCCGATGATATGATGGAACCCTACCGGCCATTTGTAGACAGGGTGGTAAGAAACCTGGTGGATAATACATCCGCAATTGAAAACCTTACACCAGCAGTAAAAGTAGTACTACTACAAATACCGGCTTTGGATGTAATAATTGGAGATGAAAAAAGCCCGTTAATGGTGGCTATGCAGCGTTCCGCCGTATCGTTGGCTAAATGTTACGCAGGAGAACAACGCAAATTGTTGCTGCCGTTAATGAAGGAAGGTTGAAGGTAGTTGAAGAGGTTAAAAATGAACCAAACTAAAATTTACAGCCTTGAAAAGCGACCGCTTAAATGCTTACCGTATTATGTGGGTACTTGTATTTTACGACCTGCCAACCGAAACCAAAAAGGAACGGAAAGTTGCCAGCGATTTTAGAAAAAAAATAATGCAGGATGGCTTTGCCATGTTTCAGTTTAGCCTTTACCTGCGGCACAGTGCCAGTATGGAAAATGCACAGGTGCATGTGGCAAGAGTAAAAAAGATACTGCCAGAAAAAGGAAAAATTGGTATTATGACTATTACCGATAAACAATTTGGTATGATGGAGATATTTCATGGACAAAAAATAGCAGAACAAGGCAACATTCCGCAACAGCTCGAACTTTTTTAGCAATGAAAAAATGCCTACCCGGTTTACCGGCGGCAGGCATTTAAATCAGTTTTTTCTTCCTATTTCTTACCAAAAGCCTTACTGGCATTAACTTTCACCGTAAGCTGTTGTTGGTAAAATTAGTAAGAACTAAAATTGAAAGCAAATCACAACTGCCATTCCCAAAGTGAGTACAAATATTCTATTTTATTCCACGGATAAACGCAGGGTAATCTTTTGTATGATTGTTGATGACATTTTTTATAATGTACAAATCATTTTCAGTATCAAAGGTTATAAAGTAATGCGTGTGCCTGTTTGGCTTATAGCTGCAATAAAAAGCACCGTATTTTTTATTTTTAGTTTGCTTGCGGCGCTGCTGAGGAATGCTGTAAATAAAATCGTAAATTTTGGATACGTACATTTTAGCATCGTACCTAAAACCAAAATACCCTTTTTCATAAAGAATATCTGCCAACTCAACAAGTTTATCATCGGCAAATGAAGTAAGAACTACTTGCTCCATAAATCATCAATTTTTGCAAATACACGCTTTTTAGATTCATCAATAGTTATGCCTTGTTCATACTCCTGCATAAATTTTGATTTCTGTAATACGCCCAATTCTTGCAAAACAGGAGTTATTAGCTCTTTGTGTTTTTTTACATTAATGGTAACATAGGTAATTTCTCCCTTTGTATTTTTTTGCGTTTTTACTCCTGCTATATGTGCCATACACCAAATGTACTAAATTTCACAGTTTTACTATTTATCGATCTTGAATTATGATCCAGTTGTTCACTGCCGGGTTTAAACAATAATCATTTACCAACACCGGCAAGGTAAACGGCATGGGATAAAATCCAATACCGCTTAACATGAACAATTTAATGAAGTTTTGGTAAAATTAATGAGTACCAAAATTGAAAGCAAATCACAACTAGCGTAACTTTCATTATTATTTTTACCAGTTGTTGCAAATAGTTCCTGCAATCAATCTCCAAAATAAATCATTCAACAGCATGCGCATATTTTACATGACATTATTGCTGTGGAAAAGTTAGTGCTGTGAAAACCAGTACATTAAGCTGTCAACATAGTTTTACTAGCCGTGTTTTGAATGATGTTCGGAATAATGAACCTATCTTTACCTTTCATGCACCGAAGAATACTGCATGCAGTAATTACATTACTGATTATCCGTTAACCAATTACGCCTTTTCGGCAGACAATTTTCCTCCAATATTATTTCGAAGAATAGTCTTAAGTAATTCTATATCCTATGAGTATTTTTTAACTAAACATCGTACGATGAAAATTACTTTAAGTAAACAAATTGGATTGTTAAGTATGCTGGCGCTTTTTTTTAATCTTGCATACACTCAACCTCAAAACCAATTATTATTGCCCTATTTGCTGCAACGTTCACTGGCAGCTGGTACAACAGGAAACAATGATGTGATATCATTTATTCCTTTGCAAGCCAATCTTCAAAACTACACTGAGAAGTACCTGAATAAAAATGCTGAGTCTTTGAATGAAATCAGACAAAGAAACACTTCTACATTTGCCACTGTAAAGAAAATATTGGTGAAACGTGGAATTCCTGAAGAGTTGATTTATTTGGCAATCATAGAATCGGAATTAAAGAACGGTGCTACTTCCTCTGTAGGTGCTGTGGGCATTTGGCAGCTAATGCCAGAAACAGCAAGAACCTTCGGCTTAAAAGTAAATGGTAAAACAGATGAACGAAGACATATTTCCCAAAGTTCAGTAGCAGCTGCAAATTATTTGACTTCTTTATACAAACAATTTGATGATTGGATATTGGTAGTTGCTGCGTACAACTGCGGCGCCGGTACAGTTAACAAAGCTATCAAACAATCAGGCAGCCGTGAGTTTTGGAAACTGCAACGCTTTTTACCCGCCGAATCCAGAAACCATGTTAAGCATTTTATAGCTACTCATTTTTATTACGAAAATGCAGGCAGCATGGTTACGTTAACCAAAAAAGAACGCATAAATTATCTAGCATCATTGAATGAAATCACCCTTAAAAAGGATGAAAGTATACCAGGCAGCCTCCCAATTTCCAGTAAGCAACCTTTACCCGATGTATTGGTTTTACGGGAGGAAGATGGATGGAAGAGTGAATGTAGAAACCAATAAAACTGCCGCTCAATTATTTTGAAATAGCAATTGTAGCAATACAGTTGCTATTTTTTATTGAAATCATTTATGCAGTTTATTGCCACCAATGATAAGGTCTATTGAAAATGCATTTCCGTTTAAACTGGTGCCGCCTCTGTTGGTGTAATTTACAAGATTATAGCGTCCTTGTAATCCTACATAAAAGGTTGGTGTAACAAACAAGTTATACTTTAATCCGCCATTGGCATTAAACGACCCGATTGATAATGGCTGCAACCCGTTGTTGTTATATTCCGAAGAAAAAACATCAAACCCATCATAACCGGCACCAACCAATAAACCAACATCATACTGCTGCTTGCTAACAAAATAGTAAGTGTAATCAATGCCGATATAACCACCAAAATAATGGCGGCTGTCATACAACACATTGCTTCGTTTTACTAAATAGGTATTGGCACTTTGCAGAAAGCGAAATTGTAAGGTAAAATCAAACTCGTTGTGTACATCCCTGAAACCTAGTTGAAATCCGATGGAGGGATGATTGCCCAGCATTTGAAGATCATTTTTTGGCATCCAGATTCCTGTAAGGAACGCAAGGTTGCTACGATATCCATTGCGTTGTGCTGCATTTTTCTGTTTTAATAATTCCGCCAGTTGAGGGGATTTTTCGGGATGGGTTTTTATTTCGTTCAAAGGATCAATGATGGAGCCGCTAAAAACACCGCAGAAGAATTTTTCATTTTCATCGAGTGCTTTTTGTTCCATCAACAGCTTTGCCCAAATGGAACTGAGTTTATAAAAATCTCGTTGCCCTTTAAAATACTGCGACATATTTCTTTGAAAAAACCCGAAGGAATTGGCATAGTTATTCAGCAAATCGATAATTGTACTGTCTAAAGATGTGTTGGTAAAATTGTTTTGTTGCATTAGCAGCAAAAGGCTTGCACATTGAATTTCCTGCGTATTACCACAGGCCCTTTTCCATATTTGTACTGCTGAATACATAGAGTCGAAAGCATGTTGCCGGTACAGCTTTGGTAAAATATCAACAGCATTTAAAAACACCTCGTTGCAGGAAGGTTGCCTTCTGGCCATTTGTTCTTCTATGCTTTGCGCCTTTGCCAAATTTAAAAATGACATGCAAAAAAGAATTGAAAATACCCCTGCTGTTTTCATTACAAATAAATATTTATTTTAAAAATCGGGCTTAAATACAAATGCATTGTTGATACCAAATGATTTTATAAAAGCAGTTTTTTTTGAGTTTGAATATAAAGATGAACTTGATTATAAGAATAAAAATACTACCTGTTGATAGAGAAAAACGAATGACCGAAGCCTTTCTTTTTTATTTCGATAGAAAATAAAATTTAATAATTAGCAACCTGCTTAATACTAAAAAAGACGTTTCACAAAAAATGCAAATGATAGGTATCCTCTACTTTGCCATCCATACATAGCCCTTAAGCTGATACGATGTAATGACCGTTTGTGCAGTAAGCGATACTTTTACAAGCGGCAGCAAATCTTCTTTTTTTATAGAACGATATAACATGGCTTGTCCGCAGGCAATAAACTTAGTACCCAATTTTTCCAGCTCACTTATAACTTTTATATTGGGATTGTCCATTTTGTAATGCTCATTATAAAAGGCGTTGGTAGTAATGGCGTTTAATGCCCCGGCATGAATAACTATAACGGGAAAAATATTTTTAACAGCAATACCCGAGGCAACGTGAAGGTTAATGATTCTTGCAACTTCGGTTAAGCCTGCGTTTATTTCATTTGCCAACGAATCAGGATTATTAGCAGTAAGCTCAATCAATAATTTATATTCCAGTTTTGGATCCGGAATTTCTGTAGGATCCTTTACAGGTAAAACGCCGGAAAACCCACCCCCATTTAAAACAGGATATTCAGCCGTAGCTTTCAGCCGTTCCCACTTCACCTTGCTCTTAAATTCCTTTTCAACTTTTGCAGAATCTTCATGCATCATTGCATGAAGCATGCTGTCTTTTACCCGTTCAAGACTATCACTTATTGCATTTTGTGCAGCAGCTGCGTTAATAAACAAAAACACCCATACCATTAATACCAATTGCTTTCTCATATTGTTTTATATATTAAAACAAAAGATAGGAGATTTTTTCTGAAATAATATTTTTCTAAAATTAAAAGATATAAATACCTGTTTACCATCTTAAATTAATTGAATAAAGCTTTTACAGATAATACGAAATATAATTTCATTAGAGGCGGCTCATAGCTATCAAGGATGTGCTGGCTGAAATTATGTGCGATGGTGCAGCGTGAAGGGATTTGATAAATAAGGTCCTGTGCCGATCAGCTTTGGCAGTGGAATAACAACAGCGTATAATTGGTATAAGGTGAGCGTGTAAAATGTTCTGCCGGGTTTCATAAGCTAAAATTTAGCAGACAAGTGGTATCTTGTTCTGTAATAAATTGATTGCAATTTTTCAAAAACAATACATCATGAAACAAATTTCATTATTAGCAATTACTATTTTATTCGCACTAGTTGCTTTTGGGCAAAATGAAGGACCGAATGAAATTACACCCCGGGTACTACAAAATATAAAGGCTGATATAGAACTGGAAATTCCAGGGCTTAAAGAACAATTGCTTAAGCTGGAATACACAAGCGATTTGATTGAATTTTCGTTGGATACATTCAGGATTGAACAAATGGCAACAAAAAGAATGAACATCGACTATACCACGACTGGCATGAACAATACAATTAACGAAAAGACCGCTGCGTATGATAAACTAATGAACAGGTATTACAATAAACTGCTAAAAGTACTTAAACCAGCAGACAAAAAAGTTTTAGTTACTGCTCAAAAAGCCTGGCTTTGTTATCGCAATGCAGAGAAAAAATTTATCGGCACTATCACAAAGGAAATCTATTCCGGAGGAGGAACCATACAATCAAATATAGCCAGCATCGCCAACTCAGAAATTGTTGTAAAAAGGGCGATTGAAATTTTTAATTATTATGATAATATTGTTAAGGATAATAAATAAATCTGCCTGCAAAATAAAGCTTCTTTATTGAGGCACAAAGCTGTTAAAAGTAGCCTGCCTATAAAAAATAAAATTATAACTGTATCGCCCATTCATTCAGCATTGGTCTCCCCAACAAAGCGTTAGCCTCAGCATCATTCGTAAATATTTCCTTTACCGGATCCCATTGCAGGGAGCGGTTTAATTGGTAAGCGATGTTTGCGATATTACAAACTGTGGCAGTGCGATGGCCGGTTTCAACATCACAAACAGGCATAGTTCTTTTACGCATAGCATTTAAAAAATCCTTGTAATGATCTACACTATTGTACACCTGCTTCTCCGATGCTCCGATGATTCTGTCTTTTAAAGCGGCTGGCGTTGTTTCTATTTTACCCCGCTCAATTCTTATCTCGCCTTCTGTACCGGTAAAGAGAACTGCATTTTCCCAGGCCCATTTTTCATGTGTCATTATGGTGCCGTTTTTATACCGGAATGTCAGGTTCTTATACATGCCTCCATCCGGAGCGCTTACCTCCACAGGGCCGCTGTTGTCCATATCCAGTGCCCATTGAGCAATGTCAAACATATGAGCACCCCAGTCGGCAACTCCGCCACCACCAAACTCTTTATATTTGCGCCAGTCGGGAAAAACATCTTTTGAAACCGGTGGTGCCAGCACCGAATTAAACGGACTAGCTGCATTGGGGCCAAGCCATTTACTCCAGTCCAATCCATCGGGTATTGGCTCGGCAGCAAGATCATACTTTATGGGTGGTGGCCCTACACTAACTTTTATGTTTTTAATATCACCAATGTATCCATTACGAACCAGTTCTACCGCCTGCCTGAACTCGGCCCAGGAACGCTGCATACTGCCAGTTTGAAAAACCCGGTTGTGCAGGCGGGTTGCATTTACCATTGCCCTGCCTTCTTTTACAGTTAATGAAAGCGGCTTTTCACAAAAGATATCTTTGCCAGCTTCTGCTGCCCTTACAGCTGCTGCGGCATGCCAATGATCCGGGGTAGCAATTACAACGCCATCAATATCTTTACGGGCTAGCAATTCCCTAAAATCGTTGTACACAGGGATGTCTGCATATTTCCCTTCCTGCCCATTTTTACTGTAAAAACTTTTAATGTTTTCAAGCGTTAAAATCCCTTTATCCCTGTACACTTCACTCAGTGCTATAATTCTTACGTCGCCAGTTTCTAAAAACGCTGAGGTTAATCCCCTGCCCTGTTTGCCGGTGCCGATAAAACCAAGCGTAATCATATCGCTTGGTGCAGTGTACATGGTACCATCAGGTTTTTTTCCGCCTAAAACAAACCTTGGTAAAATTAAAAATGCGGTTAGTGCTTTGGCAGTAGTACCAACAAATTTTCTCCGGTTGATGGAAGCAGGTTTTGCCTTTTTCATTTTTATAATTTTTGGTTGAATTTAAATATTTTTGGCGGTATTGCTTTTATTAAAGTAATACTTTCAAAAACATTATCTGCTGTAGCGTTTGTACCCGAAGCTTTATATTCCAATAAAATAACCAACATTTATACTTTGTAGATATCGGCGAAGATTTACCCACAGCGCTTCTATAAACGGACGAGAATAAATACAAAACCGAACAAATGATTCTTAAATATAGCAATCAATTTTTTTGATGATGAACCGGCAGCTTTATCACTCTAAACAGGCAAACTCATCTTTATGAAACAGACCGGCGGCACAGGCATGCACTTATTCAAAAGCATCCTTTACTGTTTCCCAAAATGCATCCAGTGCTGTAATACGTGGTTTAAGAAAAGCAATAATTGCGGGCCAGTCTGCTTCGTTTAATACAGATACATTGTTAAGTACCTGGCTTATGCGGCTGATGGTTTGTCCATTTTCATCAACTACTGCCGCCTGCCAATACCACTCATAACCGGTGGTTTGTTCCAGTAATTTTTTTAACGCAACAAAATGATTGTAGTAATGCAGTCGCTCGGTTTCGGTTACATGCTGTATCTCTATTCCCACACAGGTGTATTGTTTATCTGCATCCAACCGGAAAAAGAGGTTGCGAATTCCGGTTTTATAGTTTAGCCAATTAACAGCTTCTCCGGTAGCACCCGGCACCGGTTTCATATACTGTCCAAATACTGTCCAGAATTTTTTTCGTTGTTTTGAAACTTGTTCGGCGGTATACATAATCACTGCAAATCTGGCAAAATGTTAGCACAGTTGGGGGAAATATTTTAACCAAAAATATTCAAACTGGCAGCATTACCATCACCTCATTTGCTTAGATAGCAGCAAGACTAGCCACCAGATATTTTATGATATTGTTATAGGCACAAGTAGTTTTAAAACACAGGTAAAAGTACTTTCTGCATAATGATAAAAGCGCCCGGAAAGGAATAGTTTTTTTTTAAACTAGAAGGAAAGTTTTTCAAAAGAAATTTTGTAGCTGCAGTTGTGAGCTGCATACGTATTGCCATTGTAGATGATTAGGATTGCATACTTAATTGTATCAGCATTACATCATTAATCTCTAAACTCCTCAACAATCATTAGGCCTTTGTCTCCTCCATCTAATATGGCTATCCCTAGCCTTCCGAAATGAGCATTTAAAATATTTGCCCGATGGCCGGGAGATTTCATCAGTCCGTTATGAGCAGATAACAGGGCATTGGAATGAGCCAGGTTTTCGCCTGCTGCTTTAAAACGAATATGGAGTTGCTTCATTCTTTCAAAGGGATCGATTCCTTCGGGCGTATCATGAGAAAAATAGCCTCTTGTAAACATATCCTCCGCATGTTTAAAAGCAGCATTTTGTAACACTTCATCAGCCACTACTATTTTTAGTCCAATAGATGATCTTTCTTTATTTACGAGTTGCAATAATTGCTGCTCCAAATCGTGTCTTGAAGAAAAGCTATTGCTCTTAAATTCTTCAGATAAATTAACGCCGGGACCTTCTTCGAAAGCACCCGAAATTTTTTGCTGCGCTGTTTTGTTGAAGAGATAGTTTATTTCATTGCTAACCCAACTGCCCGAACTATTTAATGGTTTGGCAATAGCCCCTTGTCTTGCTTCAGTTGCGGCTTCGTTCCACAAAGAAGCAGCAGCTACCTTTACAAGAAGTATTGTCGCTAACAAACCGATTGCAATCCCTGGTACTATTCCTCCAAACCTATTGATAGCGCTGTTTTGACTTGCAGGACGCAAAATCTTATTTATTAGAAAAATACCAAGCCACAACAAAAGGAAAGCAACCAGAAAAACCAGCATAAAAGAAACTGGCAGTTGCCATTGATCCTGAATTAAAAAATTTGCGTTGATTAGGGGAGCAATATCCTGGCATAAAAAAAAGGCTATCAGCAATGCGCCGGCCCATTTAATTAAAAGGAAAAATAGACTCACAAATCCTGTTTTAAATCCTACCCAGCTAAATATAAAAATGATAATCAATAATATCAAATCGAGGTAATTCACATTGCGAAGTATTATAAAAACAAAACGGAATTCAAATTGAATTCCGTTTGTAAGTTTTGAATAAGTTTAATTGCGGTGATGTTTTTTATCGATGGATCTTCCTATACCATAACCAACACCTGCACCTGCCACACCACCAATTACGGCACCGGCGGCACGATTCTTTTTATCAATAATGGCACCTGCTGCTGCGCCGGTTACGCCACCAATTACGGCACCTTTAGCTGCCCCACTCCATCCTTTTTTTTCCGGAGCTGCTTCCATTGGAGCAGTTGAATTTTGAGCTGGCAATGTTTTGTAAATTACCGTGTTTTCTTTTTGTTTGGCTTCTTTAGCTGCTTTCCATTTATTAAATTCCGCATGTTCTACAGAGTCCTTATAGGCCGCTAAAACTTTTGTATTGTCTGCAGGAGAATTCTTGCATGAAACGATCACAGCAGTAACACTTAAAATTGTAATTAGTTTTTTCATAAAATTTCTTTTTGATGAGTTTTAAATTTCTGTTCTACCCCTATAGTCAAATAATCGTGCCAAACTTGCTTAAAAATATCAAATGTGCAATTGAAAAAATAAGTCTCTTTTTTGGAAAAAAAGTCGCTTTTGACTGGATGAAGTAAGCGAAGTTTAAAATGAAAAAAAATAAAAGAAAATAGCAGGTTCCAATTCATCTAACCTCTTTCAGCAGCACTCAAAATTCGATAATTATTAGTTGGATGAACCAACTAATAAATACCTGTAGGCGGCCCGTTTGTGCAGTAGAATTTTGCAGCGCAATCATTTGTCAACTACTTACTTTCAATAGTTTGGGAAAATAATTAAATTATTGATAGAAATAAGGGTCGATATTATTTTAGCCTTTGTACATTAGCAAAATACATTTATTGCAAATTAAAAGTAAGTCAACATGAAAATTCAAATTAGCCTTCTTCTCATCTCCACTATGCTGCTATCCTGCGGAGTAAAAAATCAAATGGAAAAGTCAAATCAAACCTCCTTGCCAATTATTGGCACCTGGAAACTAATATCAGGTACAAGCATTGAAAAAGGAGATACCACGGTAATTGATTACACAAAAAAATTATCGTTTATAAAAATTATAAATGATACCCACTTTGCTTTTTTAAATCATGATTTAAAAAAGGGGAAAGATTCTACTGCGGCCTTTAGTGCGGGAGGTGGCAGTTATATTCTAAAAGACAATATTTATACCGAACACCTGGAATACTGCAACGACAGGCAATGGGAAGGCAACGATTTTTCTTTTACAATTACCATACAAAATGACACACTCGTACAGCATGGGGTAGAGAAGGTAGAGGCGGCAGGTATTAACAGGATAAATATAGAAAAGTACAGCAGGTTGAAAAAGTAACCGTTTATTATTTTATTGTACCCTGCCGCAATGAGTTTTATTTCTTTGCTCAAAATTTTATTTAAAAAAATAATTACAACAGCATTGTAACATCCTATCAGATCTAAAAAATTTTCTCAGCATTGTAAAACGAATTTCCAAAAATGCAACAGATAAAGAACATCAATCCAAAACAATTAATGGAAGGCATAACCGGACATTATGCTCATGGGGGAAACATGAGTTTTGGCCTGGTAGAAATAACAGCAGGTACCATTATGCCAATACATCAACATGTACATGAACAAATTACTTATTTGCTGGAGGGCCAGCTGGACATGAATATTGGCGGCGTTGATTATTCGTTAACTCCAGGTAGCTATCATGTTATTCCATCTAATGTATGGCATGGCGCCCATGCAAAAACAGCCTGTAAATTAATTGACGTTTTTAGCCCTGTTAGAGAGGAATATAGAACCCAACTATATTAATGATGCCTCCCTCGACAGTATTTAATTCTATTTTATAACAGGTGTTTTATGCAGTTACCGACTGCGCTGTAATATCCGATGGGTAATACTTTACCCAAATGGAGAAACGCTTTATGTTACCAACATAAATATGTTCCCGCCAATATTTGCTTTTTATATTGTTCCATGTTTATAAATGGAGCTTGATTACATACAATTCAATTAGCTGTTTTATAACAGCAATAACTCCTGTTTTCATATTAGTATAATGCCCCTTAATGAATAGAAAGTTGAAATAAGCACTTGATTGCACCTTTAATATTTTTTACAATTCAATTCAAAAAGTATAGCGTGGCGTTTCGCTTTTTTATTTGATCAAATAAAGAGTTGGGGAATGATACAAAAGATTTATTGAACCATGGCACGGTAGTAGCATACTATACATGAGCTTATCTAAAAAACACAAGAACCTTTATCTCTTTACTCCTGCAAAAAATTGGATATCAATTGTTGCATGTTCATTAAGAATGTCAATTCCTGATTGTATTTGGTTACTCGTTTTATAATTCATCAACCGTATGTCTTAGGTTACTGATGCTAACAAAAAATTTCAAGGCAAATAAATTTAATGTTTAATAAGGCAACGTACACCCGGTAGCTGCATTATTATTCAAAGTTCCTCACGTCACAATTAAATATATATACAACCATGTTCGCAAAACAACTCCTAGTACCAGCATTCGCATCCCTCTTTATGGTATTCTCCGCCGGATGCAAAAAAGATGCAACTCATGATTTAAGTGCTCAGGTTTCTGCCCAGAATTCAACAGAAGCACTGTCAAGAACTAAAACTCAGCCACTGGCAGTTGTTAATCTTGGTGTAGCTGGAAATTTTACTATCCTTTCAAAATCCGGCATTACAGATGTTTATAAATCTGTTGTAACTGGTGATATAGGAACAAGTCCTATAACGGGCGCTGCCATTGGATTAACCTGTGCTGAAGTATTGGGTACCATATATACGGTTGATGCTGCCGGACCACTTCCATGCAGGGTGACAAATGCCAGCAGATTAACTACGGCTGTAAGCAAAATGCAAACTGCTTACACAGATGCCGCCGGACGTGTTAACCCAAAATTCTTTAATCTTGGTGCAGGTAATATTGGCGGCAAAACGCTTACACCAGGCCTTTACAAATGGACGTCATCAGTTATCATCCCAACAAATATTAGTATTTCAGGAAGTGCTACTGATGTTTGGATATTCCAGGTGGCAGGTACACTTGATATGAGTTCTGCAGTACAAATCATATTGAAAGGCGGCGCAAAAGCCAGCAATATTTTCTGGCAAACAGCTGGTGCTGTTACCTTGGGCACAACCAGCCATTTTGAAGGTATTATATTAAGCCAAACCGGAATTAATATGAAAACCGGAGGAACTATCAACGGCAGGTTATTGGCACAAACAGCAGTAACATTACAAAAAAATACTGTTACCAGACCTTAATAATTTTCAATAACAATGATACGCCAAAGAGCTGCTATAAAAGCAGCTCTTTGGCGTTATAAACTTTTTCATTAACAGCAGTAAAAAATATAAAATTGAGCTATTCCTTGGTAAGGCGATGTTGATAGCTGTACATTTGTTTTAAATCATTCCAGCCAACAAATGAATTCAACTACAACAGCTTTAAAAGCCTTATTTGACCGGATACCAAGACGACATTCTTTGGAAAATGTAAAAGAAATCAGCAGTATTGTAAACGAATACGAAGACCTCCTGATAACCATAGAAGCAGTGAATAGCTTTTACGAAAAAAATATACCTGTGTTTTTTGATGAACTCGAAGTGGTAAGATCCAACATTAAAAAGTCGACAGATAACAAGGCTTCCAAAAAAAATAAGGATAACTTTTTTGATGATGCCTCCGGTGCTTTAAAGGAAACTATCGAGGCGCTGATTGGTTTGTATGCAGATGGTAGCAGGACCGCTTAAAACCACCACTCTTCCACTGTTAACTGATGGCCGTTATTCGGGTGTTTAGCTACACCCTTAGAGCGCCACGAAATGCCCTGCCGCCATAGTAAGATTGTGCACCGTTGTGGTATACGAAAACATTGCCATAGCGAAAATCGGCAAAAATTGCACCACCGAGTTTTCTTATAGCAGCGGGTGTTTTTAACCAACTGGATGTTTTTGTATCAAAACTTCCAAGTTGCTGCAATTCCCGGTATTGGTCTTCCCCTAAAATTTCAATTCCCATGGCAGCTGCCATATTGATAGCATTATTTGCAGGTTTAAATTCTTTCCTGGAATCCAGCCCTTCCTGATCGTAACAAATACTTCGGCGGCCTTTAGGACTTTCTGCTGAGCAATCACAAAAAATGTACTCGTCCGTTTTTTTATCATAACCTACTACATCCGGTTCGCCGCCGGTTATTTCCATTTCATTGAGCGACCACAGTTTTACATTATTTGCTGCCAGTTTAATTTGAATATTGTTCCAATCAATGCCCTTATGGCGTTTCATGTTTTTCTCAAAACGCAATTTTAATATGCTAAGTAGTTCTTCCCTCCTGTTTGCCGACAAGGCAGGTTGGTCGGGTACTAACCCTTTTAAATTTTTCTTTGACATAGCCGTCTGTTTTAACTGAATTACGTTGATTTTATTTTAACCATATTTAAGGCAAAAACAAATTACGTTTAACAAATGATACTTTGCTATTTTGCATCAAGTTTAGTTGATTTTATATAAACCATATTTAACCACAATAGTATTTTCCTGATTTTTAAAAATGCCTTGCTAAGGCAGTTTTAAAACAAGTTGATAATGCTAATAAATATTCGCTATTTTAAAAAACGGCTTCCTGGATTCAGCGACTTTTTTTAATACAGTTATGATAACGCTACATAAAGCATCGGTTAAAGATGCTGCAATGCTCTCAACTCTTGCAAAAGATATATACAAGCAACATTATTTACATCTGTGGAAAGCTGATGGTGCAGCATGGTATATGGATACGCATGCTTATGCGGTGCATAAAATAGAAAAGGAACTCGCCAATGAAAACAATGAATATATAATTGCTGTTGAAAATGGAAATTATGTAGGTTATTTAAAGTTGGTATTGAGTGCGGAGTTATCAGCAGATGAACACATGAACGCAATGGAAGTAGAACGTATTTACCTGCATAAAACAGCGATGGGCAAAGGATTGGGTAAAAAACTGCTGGAGTTTGCATTGGAAAAAGCACGTGAATTAAAAAAAGAAATTATCTTTTTAAAGGCAATGGATACCAGTACGGAAGTAGTTGAATTTTACAAAAAGGCAGGATATACCATCTGCGGCAGTCTGCAGTTACCCTTGCCTGAATTTTCACTTATGAAAGAAGAATACCGCGGCATGGTTATTTTAAAAAGAACCGTTTAGAATCTGTTTTTCACAAGTTGCTTTTTGGGCAATACTTTAGTCTGACGTTTTATTTGAGAGCGATTGATACTTATCACCAATCAAACATTCTGCGCCAATTCCTGGTAGCTATCGATAAGTTATTTGAGGGGGTTAATATTATCATGGCTGTTATCGACCGCCGACTTTAAAGAATAGTAACACAACGAAACCGGGCGGTATCCGACGCACATTCCAAATTAGTTTGTACTATAATATTTTAAAATCAAATAGCACAAACAAGACTTTTATCTTCACTGATTAAGGCGCACTCCTGTTGAAAAATATACCAATTAGTTGCTGAGGGTTCAATCCATCTTTTAAAAAATTTAGCTGCCTGCTTTCCTTTAACAAAACCTTATCTGCACGTAATTAATCCTTTGTCATGTTTTACCTTCTTATTGCTGCAGGCGGCTGTAAAACCCGGATGCGGATTTATATGAAAAACAATTTATTACTTTTAGTTAGTTTATTTCTTTCAATGGGCTGCTATGCACAAACGGTTACATATGGCGGTGGTGCCGGCGTTACTGTCAGCGGCATGCGGGGCGACGCTATAAAAAATATGCAGCAACTGCTCAATTTTACCAATGGTATTGTAACTACAAAAACGGTTGCAGGTTTTTATGCCGGTGGCTTTGCCAATATCCCGGTGGGCAATAATTTTTCTGTAGAACCTGGCTTGTACTATTCAAGCAAGGGATACGAATTAAGTGGTACTTATGCCGTAAAAGGTATCGGGCTGTTGAGTGCACAGGCGTCCACCAGGCTGCTATCAAATTATATTGACATGCCTGTTTTGCTAAAGGCTGATTTTAATGGGTTCCAGGTGTTTGCCGGACCGCAGGTTTCTTATTTAACCAATGCCAGTTTAATTACAAAAGCAGGTGTTTTAGGATTTAATTTACTAAACAATAAAATGGATGTTAGCAGCCAGCTAAACCGTTGGGATGCTGCAGTTACGGCAGGTGCCGGATATAAATTCAGCAATGGGATAGTGCTGACTGCAACTTACGAGCGGGGATTATCCAAAGTTAATGCAGGCCAAAGTATTCAATCTTATAACCAGGGAATTAAAATAGGTGCTGCTATGAGCTTTTAATATTTTTTAGTATGTTGAATGGATAGCAGCTGTTGTAAAAAAAGTCCGCCATTAATTGACTAAAACTATTGAGCGGTATCGGCGAAACAATTATTTACTTCAATTAATAAAAAGGATGCATTATTTGCATCTTTTTTAATTTCTGCCGTCAAATTTCCAAACAACAGTTTCCTTCAAAAAAATAAGCATATATACTAGTTTCCCGAATGTGTGATTTATGTAAACTATAACAGTTATCATACAACGATTATGTTGTAAATAGGCATTTCTTTGCAGTAGGTTTTTCATAGGATATTGGATTAAAAAAACGGGGCTGGATTTTCATCCTGGCCCCTCTCTATATTATCCCACAAATGCTTTACACAGCTGAATTATAGCGAAAAACCCCATTGGGTAATAAAAAGAAAATTCAATGCACCGGATGTAAATTCAAAAAAGAACAAAACAAATTCCACCAATATTTTATAATAAAAATCAATTTAAGATTATTACCTTTCTATTATGAAAAAGATACTTATAACATTAGACTACGACCCAAGCGCACAGAAAGTTGCGGAAACAGGATATAAACTTGGTAAAGCAATGAATGCAGCTATTATTTTGCTTCATGTAATTGAAGATGCGGTATACTATTCTTCGCTGGAGTACTCCCCTATTATGGGTTTTGGAGGTTTTGGCATGCCGGATATGACCCAGGTACCCGATGAGGCGGCATTTAAATCCGCAGCTATCAATTTTCTCGAAAATACAAGAACTCACCTCAAAGACGAAAGCATTGATATTATTACTGAAGATGGCGGCGCTGCTGAATCAATTGTAAAAGTAGTTAAGGAAATGGACATTGATATTGTTGTAATGGGATCTCATAGCAGGAGCGGTTTGGAAAAAATATTAATGGGCAGTGTTACAGAAAAGGTACTTCACCATAGTAGTGTTCCTGTATTAATTATTCCTACCAAAAATTGATTAAGATAAATTGCACCCACAAGTAGCAATATAATAGAGGTAATTTAACCTGTGCCATTCTAAAGGTATTAAGGATGCTGGTTGTTAGCAATGGGGGCCATTATAGCTAATGCTAAAGGCTGTTATGATATTTGCGATTCCTATTCGCCTGCACTCAATTTAAAGGGGCTTTAGCTCATAAAAAAAATGACAAAACACCAGCATTGTCATGATAAAACTCAGTTTTTTTTGTAATAGTTTTATGGACCTTGTGCCAAAATTTATAACCGATCATGGATACAACCGGGAACAATATCGGCTCAAAGAATTTATCGTTTTATTATTCTGCTAATCATCAACATTTACCGGATTCTGCAGAAGAATTGCAGCAATTTGAAAAACTGCAACAGGCTTTTTCTAATCAGTTTGAATTATTTTTCCCGGATAACCTGGCATCCAAAACTGTCATTATAATTCCCAGTCTTACGCTCGACCAGGAGGTTCTTTCAAAAATTACCGGGTCGATGTATTACGAAGAAAGGCTGCTTTGTTTGCTACTACTGTTGCGTATGCCCTGCACCCATATTACCTATGTAAGCAGTATGCCCATCGACCCTATTATTATTGACTATTACATACACATGCTGCCAGGCATTACCGGTTTTCATGCAAGGGAGCGATTGACACTGCTAAGTTGTAATGATGCTTCATCCATTTCACTTACAGAAAAAATTCTTAAACGAAAACGTTTAATACAACGCATTAAACAAAGTATTAAACCAGGACAGATTGCACATATTGCCTGTTTTAATACCACCCGTTTTGAAAGAACATTATCGGTAATGCTGGGTGTACCAATTTATGGCTGTGATCCCTCCTTAATTCACCTGGGTACTAAAAGCGGTAGCAGAAGATTATTTTTAAAAGCCGGAATACCCATGCCACCTGGTGCTGAAAACCTGCACAGTTACGAAGATATTGTACATGCGGTAGCAGCGTTAAAGGATATGTACCCGGCATTAAAAAAGGCTGTAATAAAAATGAATGATGGATTTTCCGGTGATGGCAATGCGATTATAAAATACCCGGAGCTGGAAAATACCAGAGAATTATACGATTGGATCCATCATAACCTTTACAAGGAAATAATTCCTGTTGCAAAAGATTTAAGCACCTATGATTTCCTGGAGAAATTTACACAGATGGGCGGTATTGTAGAAGCGTTTGTAGAAGGCGAAACAAAAGCCTCTCCATCTGCACAATGCAGAATAAACCCGTTGGGTGAAGTGAATTTAATTTCAACACACGACCAGGTTTTGGGAGGAGAATCGCAGCAGGTATTTCTGGGTGCATATTTTCCTGCACATGAAAGCTATAGAATCCAGATTGGTGAATTGGCAAAAACTATTGCCAACGCATTAAAACAAGAAGGCGTTTTGGGCCGTTTTAGTATTGATTTTATTTCTGTAAAAGAAAATGAAAACTGGAAACATTATGCCATAGAAATAAACCTGCGTAAAGGTGGAACAACCCATCCTTATTTGATGATGCAGTTATTAACCAATGGCCACTACAATGAGGCAACTGGCATATTTGAAACACCTGCCAAACTGCATCGCTATTATTTTGCTTCGGACAATTTACAGAATGATGCATACATTGGCCTTACACCAAGAGACCTAATTGAGATTGCCATGTTTCATGGATTACATTTTGATGGATTAACGCAGAAAGGCGTAATGTTTCATATGATTGGCGCTCTGTCTCAGTTCGGTAAAATTGGAATTGTATGTATCGGCGAAACCCCCGACGAAGCCTTTTCCTATTACAAAAAAACGGTTGAAGTACTAGATGCGGAAACTGTAAACAGGTAACAAGGATTTTTGATCTGTGATCTGTGATTTTTGATCTGTGATTTTTGATTTGTATTCTGTGATTTGTGATGCAGGAGGTATTGTAGATACCCCTTCAACCCTTGTAAACTTTGTCAACTTCTTAAACCCTTTCAACCATATTCAACAACGTTCAACTTTATCAACCCTATCAACCCTATCAACCCTATCAACCATATTCAACAACATTCAACTTCTCCCCCAACAACATTCAACTTCTTCCCCAACAACATTCAACTTCTCCCCCAACAACATTCAACTTCTCCCCCAACAACATTCAACTTCTCCCCCAACAACATTCATACTGCCAACAACACCGCTACATAATGGCAAACAGCCGCAACCAACACAAAAAAATGCCATACAGCATGATGCCAATAATACTTTTGCCACACATAAAAAATAACACCTACACTATACAGTCCTCCGCCAATGATAAGCAGCACTAAAACATCAGTTGGAAGATCAGTAAAAAATCTTTTGCCGCCTGCAACCAATATCCAGCCCATTGCCAAATAAATAATAAGAGACACTACCTCAAAACGACCAAGAAAAAATATTTTAAAAAAAATACCTGCTACTGTCAATCCCCATAAAATACACAAGAGCGTGATGCCAAAAGAATCATTTAGATAGATTAACAGAAATGGCGTGTAGGTACCTGCAATTAAAAAATATATACTGATGTGGTCAAAAACTTCCAACACCCTTTTTACCTGCGGTTGCTGAAAGCTATGGTATAAGGTGGAAAAAGTAAACAACATTAAAAAACAAAACCCATAAACACTTGCACCTACAATATCAATAACATTTGCATTTTTTGCAGCAATGGCAGTAAGAATGGGAATACTGATAATACCAAACAATATCCCAAAAGCATGGATGATGCTGTGCACCATTTCCTGCTTTAAAGAGAAAGGGGTGTCTTTTGTATAAGTTTCCATTAGTATACCTATTGATGGAATTAATATCCTAAAGGTAAGCTCTATTGAATCTTATTTATTAACCGGAGGAGCAATAAAATGTCTGATTACAATTGGGTATTATATTACCCAAATAACGAAGTTCCTTCAACAGGCAGTAATACAATAGCGCTGCAGACTGTAATAAAAACCGGATGAATACAAACTGGTTCTCCACAACACTTTTTATTTTTCAACAAATTCTAAAAGACAAGTTGATTATACGAAAATGGCTAGCAGCATTCATTTTGCGAGCCGATTATAATTTTTAATGCCAGAGTAATGCCTTATAAAACCGATTGGCAGTTAAATCTTTAAACAACTGACAAATAGCCATTTTTTATTAAAAAAGTAACACTGGACATGTTTTTGCATGAATGCTGGCGAAGCCTAAATCCCATTTAAAAAAAATGGACGGCGGTAGAAACATTCAATTAATTAAAATAAATTATTATGAAACTTTATTTAAATGTAGCAATTGCTGCAATCCTTATGACGGCAACGGCCCAAGCTCAAAACATTAACATTGGTATTAAAGGAGGTTTAAACATCTACAATATCAATAATAGCAATGGTGCAAAATACGATAACCTACTGGGATTTAATCTTGGTCTGATCGGTCACATTCACCTTGCAAAACAACTGGCATTACAGCCGGAATTAGTTTACTCCGCACAGGGTGCAAAATATACCACTGGAGGTGTTCAAACTAAAGTACAATTAGGCTATATCAACGTACCTATATTGCTTCAATATATGTTCGATAATGGTTTTAGGTTAGAGGCAGGTCCACAGGTTGGCTTTTTAGTAAATGCCAAAGCTAAAACTCCTAATTTAACGGTTGACATTAAAGATAACCTTAAAAAGGTAGATGTTGGCTTAGGTGCAGGCATTGGCTATGTAAACCCGGCTACTAATTTTGGTATAGATGCACGGTACAATCTTGGACTAAGCAATATCAACGACAACACTTCATCAAAATCTACGAATAGAGGATTTCAGATAGGTGTATTTTACCTATTTAATCACAAGTAAAAATTCTGGACGGCAATTTTATAAGGGACAATATTATATTGTCCCTTTTTTATTTATAACAATGGTTGGTTGCGAGACTTAATAATTCGCAAAAGGAATTTCTACCCGATATTTTTTGAAATAAATATTATCAAACCGACTGATATACCAAACATACAACTTGTGGAAACCAGGTTAACTTTAACCGAGTGACATACGTTTTAAACTGGACCATACTGACCATTTTTGGCATTGCAGTAGTCGTATTAAATTTTTATTCTGTATCTCAGAAGAATGACGTTGAAGAAGATTTTGAAGAACCTCTTAGAGGCGATTACCCAAACCTATATATGAAAAGAAAGACAAAGCATTGGAGAAAAGGGTAAATAAACTATCACTATAAAATCAACCTGAAACCTTTTGCTGCATTGCAAACGGGATAGTAAGTTTTTATTATCTTGCTAAAAAATAGACTCATGAAAAAAATCCTCTCCATCCTGTTGATGTTATTTACCATAACAACTTTCACCCATGCACAGGTAAAAAAAAAATCAGCTGTCAAATTATTACGCCATGTAGTTTTATTTAAATTTAAAGACAGCAGCAGCGTTGACGATATCAAAAAAGTAGAAGATGCGTTTAGAGCCTTACCCTCAAAAATTAAGGTAATAAAATCATTTGAATGGGGCACTAACAACAGCCCGGAAGAACTTAACCAGGGATTTACACACTGTTTCTCGCTGAGTTTTTCATCCGAAAAAGACCGTGCCATTTACCTTCCACACCCCGCCCACATAGCCTTTGGAACAATACTACAACCCATACTGGACAAAGTGTTGGTGATTGATTATTGGACGGGGAGATAGGGAGGGTTGTTGGAATTGTTGAATATTGTTGAAATAGTTGAATATTGTTGAAGTTGTTGATTGTTGTTGAATATTGTTGAAATAGTTTAATGTTATTGAAATTGTTGATTGTTGTTGAAATAGCTGAAAATGGTTGGACATCGTTTAAATTATGTGGGCTGCATTATTAATAGTTTGCAATTTTAGTGCGGCAAATAAACTACTAAACCCACTTTACAAAGCTGCTAAAAAAATAAGATTAGTAGTAACTATTAAACAAATAGTAAGCTTTTAGTATCGGGGTAATTGATGGCCGGAAAGCAATTCAAAAACAGTTGATTTTTTAAAAGTATGGTTGCTTCATTTGCAAATCTTCCCTGGTATTCTACTGTAACTAATCGAAAGAATTATCAATTTTGATTATCAATATAAATTGAATTCCTGTTAGGTGAAACCAAAAAAATTTAAACCAATATTATGAAATTAATCTCCTTGCTATTGCTGAGTATGTTGCTGAGTCTCTGCAGTTGTAATAATAATAATAAACCCACACCAGATGCTTACAATGGCTGGTCAGTTTATGGCGGTAGTAAAGAGGGCACCCGCTTTAGTACACTCACACAAATTGATACCGGTAATGTGCAGCAGTTAACGGTTGCCTGGACCTTCCATACAGGTGATGCAGACACAGCGCATCATTCACAAATACAATGTAACCCCATCATTGTAAACGGGGTGTTATACGGCACTACACCCACGCAAAAAATTTTTGCTTTAGATGCAGCCACAGGCAAAGAAAAATGGCTATACAATCCGCTGGATAAAGCAGGTGGCAATTCCGGTTTTTTTATCATGAACAATATCCGGGGCATTTGCTTTTGGGAGAATGGTAAAGACAAAAGACTTTTTTTTACAGCCGGCTCTTTTTTAAATGCAGTGGATGCGATAACCGGAAAGCCCATTGAATCATTTGGCGATAAAGGCAAGATAGATTTACACAATGGTTTGGGAAGAGATGTTGCTAATTTGTTCATTACCTATACCTCACCTGGTATTATTTATAAAGATCTGATTATAGTTGGGTCGAGGGTAGATGAGGGTGCCAATGCTGCACCGGGACACATACGGGCATACAATGTACATACGGGCAAGCAGGAATGGATTTTTCATACCATACCGCAACCGGGTGAAGAAGGTTATGAAACATGGGATGACCCCAACGCATGGAAACATATTGGCGGTGCCAACTGTTGGAGTGGCTTTACATTGGATGAAAAAAAAGGTATGTTGTTCGTACCAACCGGCTCTGCTTCCTATGATTTTTTTGGTGGCATGAGAAAGGGTGATAATCTTTTTGCAGACTGCCTGTTGGCACTAGATGCAGCCACAGGCAAAGAAAAATGGCTATACAATCCGCTGGA